>JAGSHF010000164.1 GCA_023954685.1 Flavobacteriaceae bacterium
AACCAAAAGAAGGAAAAGAATTACTTGAATTAGAGGATTTGAAATCCATACTTGATTCGCAGGGTGATGATGTAGCTTTGTTGTTAATTGGAGGAGTTAATTATTACACAGGGCAATATTTGGATATCAAAAAAATTGCTGAATTAGGGCATGCAAAAAAATGTATGGTAGGGATAGATTTAGCTCACGGAGTGGGAAATATTCAACCCAATCTCCATGATAGTGGTGTAGATTTTGCAGCTTGGTGTACCTATAAGTATTTAAATTCTGGGCCTGGAAGTTTGTCAGGATTATTTGTTCATGAAAAACATGCACAAAGAAAAGATTTACCAAGATTTGCAGGTTGGTGGAATCACAATAAAGAAACACGGTTTAATATGCGGCAACCTTTTGATGTGATGAGTGGTGCAGAGGGTTGGCAATTAAGTAATCCTCCTATTTTATCAATGGCAGCCATTAAAGCATCCTTAGATATTTTTGATAAAGTAGGGATGAGTGCATTGCTCAACAAATCAAAAAAATTAACAGGTTTCTTTGAGTATCTTATTCATGAAATAGCTTCAGATACCATCAAGATAATTACACCCACTCATCCAAATGAAAGAGGCTGTCAGTTGTCTTTGCAAGTTAAAAACGCAGATAAAAATCTTCATAAAAAACTAACAGAGAATAACATCATAACAGATTGGCGTGAACCCGATGTTATTAGATGTGCACCGGTACCAATGTATACAAGTTTTGAAGACGTGTATTGTATGGTAAAAACCTTAGAAAGTCTATTGTAAATGAATAAAAAAGAGAAAATACTTATTGTTGGAGCTGGTTTATGCGGTTCTTTACTGGCACTGAGAATGGCTCAAAGAGGCTATCAAGTGGTAGTTTATGAGCGTAGGTCAGATTTACGAGAATCTGATATTTCAGCAGGGAGATCGATTAATTTATCACTGTCTGATCGTGGCCTTAAAGCACTTCGTATGGCAGGTGTTGAGGATAAAGCTAAAGAATTGTGTATTCCAATGAAAGGTCGTTTGATGCATGACGCTAAGTCTAATACATTTGAGTCAAATTATTCAGGTAGAACGAGGGAATGTATCAATTCTATCTCGAGAGGTAACTTAAACAGTTTATTACTTTCTGAGGCTGAGAAGCATCAAAATGTAACCATAGTTTTTAACACAAAATGTTTACATATAGACATAGAGGCTAAAATAGCAACTTTTGAATCACAAACTTCTAAACAACAATTTAAAGAGGAAGCTACTGTTATTTTTGGGACAGATGGGGCAGGCTCCTCTTTACGAAAAAGCTATGAAAAACAATTTCCAGAATTTGACGTAACTCAAGATTTTTTATCACATGGTTATAAAGAACTTGAAATCCCTGCAGACAAAAATGGGAATCACATCATAAGTAAAGAACATCTTCATATTTGGCCTCGAGGAGATTACATGCTCATTGCACTTCCAAATATGGATGGAAGTTTTACGGTTACCTTATTTTTAAGTTACTCTGAAGGTGAATATAATTTTGACAATCTTGTTTCTGAAAAAAAAATCACAGAATTTTTTGAAAAAGATTTTCCAGATACCTTATCATTAATTCCAGACATAGTAAAAGAATTTGAAAATAATCCAACGGGGAAATTAGGAACTGTTAAATGCTATCCATGGGCATACAAAGGAAATACCTTATTACTTGGAGATTCCTGCCACGCTATCGTTCCTTTTTATGGGCAAGGAATGAATGCTTCTTTTGAAGATGTATATGTTTTGGATCGTGTGTTACATCAATTTGAGGGTGACTGGTCAAGAGTGTTTTCAGAGTTTCAAAAACAAAGAAAAACGGATACAGATGCTATTGCTGATTTAGCCATTGATAATTATTTTGAAATGCGTGATCATGTAGCTAATCCATTATTTAAGGAAAAAAGAATTGTTGAAATGAACTTAGAAAAGTTTTTTCCAACCCAATATTTTTCCAAATATTCTTTGGTTACTTTCAATGAAGATATTGGATATCATGATGCCATGACCAAAGGAAGAGCACAGGATAAAGTTTTACTTAAAATGATGGAAAATTCTTTATATACCTCCTCTTCACAACACTCTAAAGAGCGAATGCATCAAATATTACGTAAAGTACAAGAAGAAACAAATAAGCTTCTAGAATAGCTTAAATTAAAGTCAAATACATCCTTAACTGAATTGTAAATGAACTTATGTATATTTATGCTTTAGCTGGTGTAATTTTTATCTACTAGAAATGAAGTCGTACAATAATTTGATAGCATTAAAAAATGAATACTAAAGTGTCACCAAGAGGAGCCTACCCTCATGTAAAAGTTGTAGGAGATTTTATTTTTGTTTCAGGGACCAGTTCTCGAAGAGCAGATAATAGTATAGCTGGAGTTGCCATTATAGACGAAATGGGAACCAAAGAATTAAATATAGAGGAACAAACAAGAGAAGTTTTAAGAAATATTGATAAAAACCTTCAGACTGTTGGTGCTAGCTTAAAAGATGTGGTTGATGTTTCCTCCTTTCTTGTTTCTATGAATGATTTTGGAGGATATAATAAAGCTTATGGCGAGTTTTTTGAAAAGGAGACTGGCCCAACAAGAACTACAGTAGCCGTTCATCAATTACCGCATCCAGACTTAGTTGTAGAAATAAAAGTTACAGCGTATAAAAAAGTAAATAGTGATTTATGAAAAAACCGTTTGTATTAATTATTTTTTTTCTGACAACTACCATTCTTGCTCAAGAAAATTGGAATCAACTCATCGATGGTAAACTAAACTCGGTAATCGCTAGACATCGAACTTTTGTGAGTATTCCTAACCTGCCTTCAGACATTCAAAAAATGTATGAGAATGTGAGTTGGGTGAAACAACAATATAGTAAAGTTGGTTTTAAATTAAAAACTTTAGAATCTTCAACATTACCCGTTTTATTTGCTGAACGAATTGTCAATCCAACGTTTAAAACAATTTTATTTTATTTTCATCTAGATGGTCAGGGTGTAAATCCAAAAAGCTGGAATCAAGAAGATCCGTTTACTCCTGTATTAAAAGAACAAAATGAAAAAGGAGATTGGAATGAAATTTCATGGGCCAATATAGATGAAAAAATAAATGATGATTGGCGAATTTTTGGTAGAGCAGCGGCAGATGACAAGGCACCTATTTTAATGTTTCTATCTGCATTAGAAATATTACAATCTTCAAAGCAAACACCAAAGTTTAATATCAAAATTATTTTCGATTTAGAGGAGGAATATGGGTCTAACGGCTTCCTATCGACACTTCAAGAATACAAGAAGAATTATAAAGCAGATTACATGATTATTATGGATGGTCCTGCTCATAATTCTAATCAACCCACATTAACTTTTGGTTGTAGGGGTATTGCCAGTTGTAGCATTACCACGTATGGTTCAAAATTACCCCAACATAGTGGTCACTATGGAAATTATGTTGCTAATCCAGTATTTAGACTTTCTAGATTGTTAACTTCCATGAAGTCAGCAAATGGAAAAGTACTAATAGACGATTATTATAAAGGGATAAGCATTTCAGAGGAGGTGTCAAATATTTTAAAATCTGTACCCGATAAAAAAGAAGCAATAAACAATGCTTTGATGATTTTCAAAGAAGAAAGTGTTGGTGGAAATTATCAAGAGTCTCTTCAATATCCATCATTAAATATTCGACAAATTGAAACATCATGGAAGGGAAAAGAATTAAAAACAATTATACCTGAGTATGCAACAGCTCATATAGATGTTCGTTTGGTTGAGGAGACAGACGGTAAAATTCAGTTAGAAAAAATTAAAAAACATATCAAAGGAGAAGGCTACTTAGTATTGGATAGAGCACCTACAAATAAGGAGCGATTGTCTTATGCTAAAATAGCAACTTTTAAAGGGGATTCAGGGGTGAATGCTTTTAGAACAGCATTGAATGATCCTTTTGGAGAAAAACTCAGAAGTTCATTAACGAAAACTTTTGGGAAAGCACCAGTAAGTATTAGAACAATGGGAGGTACAGTACCCATTATACCAGCTATTAATGAATTAGCGATACCTGCGATCATTGTTCCAATGGTAAATATGGATAACAATCAACACAATCCTAATGAAAACATACGAATTGGAAATATTAGACAAGGAATTAAAATTTGCCTTTCTCTACTAAACACCAGTTTTAACGAGTAGCTTTTTTTAGCTACATAACTAATATGATATTATGTTTTATTTAGTTGGATATAGAAATTAGCATGAAAATTAAAAATTACATCAATGGAGAGTATGTAAATCCTATTTCAAATAATTGGATTGAAAATTATAATCCATCAATAGGAGAAGTGTATGGACAACTTCCAGACTCTAATAGTCAAGATGTAGAAATCGCATATAAAGCAGCAGAAACTGCCTTTCAAAGTTGGTCTGAGACCACTTTAGATGAAAGATCACAAATACTTTCTAAAATCGCGAAGCTTATTATTGAAAAATTACCTGAACTGGCAATGGCAGAGGCAAAAGATAATGGAAAGCCTATTCATGTAGCAAAATCAATTGATATTCCTAGAGCATCTGCTAATTTTCAGTTTTTTGCCAATGCTATTACTCAGTTTGCTTCAGAGGCTCATGAAAGTGTTGGTCAAAATGCAATAAATTTTACACTCAGACAACCTATTGGAGTAGTGGGATGCATTTCGCCATGGAATTTACCCTTGTATTTATTTACATGGAAAATTGCACCAGCAATTGCAGCAGGAAACTGTGTTGTAGCAAAGCCAAGTGAAATTACTCCAATGACCGCTTATCTACTAGGGGAAATACTTACAGAAGCAGGGCTTCCAAAAGGCGTTTTAAATATTATTCATGGCTTAGGCACAACAACTGGTCAAGCTATTGTAGAACACCCAAATATTAAAGCAATTTCATTTACAGGAGGAACAAAAACAGGGGTGCATATTGCTAAAGTTGCAGCGCCAATGTTCAAAAAATTATCTCTAGAGCTTGGAGGAAAAAACCCAGCTATTATTTTTTCAGATTGTGATTATAATGAGATGTTACAGACAACAGTTAGATCTTCATTTGCCAACCAGGGTCAAATTTGTTTGTGTGGGAGTAGAATTTTTGTTGAGGCATCAATTTATCAAAAATTTAAAACAGATTTTATAGCAGCTGTATGTAAATTAAAAGTTGGATCTCCTTTTAATAACAATACAGATATAGGTGCTTTGGTTTCAAAAACACATTTAAATAAAGTGAAATCCTATGTAGACAATGCAGAGCAATATGGTGGTAAAGTGGTTTTTGGAGGAAATTTAGTAGCTGTTGAAAGTTCAGAAAACGGATATTATTTAGAGCCAACAATTATAGAGGTAAATGATAATTCTTGTATTCTAAATCAAGAAGAAATATTTGGTCCTGTGGTAACTATCATGCCTTTTAACGAAGAAAGTGAAGTTTTAGCCATGGCGAATGATGTTTCTTATGGATTGTCTGCAACTTTATGGACAAACGATTTAAAAAGAACCATGAGAGTATCTAAACAACTAGATGCAGGAATTGTTTGGGTAAATACGTGGTTATTACGTGATTTAAGAACGCCGTTTGGAGGGATGAAAAATTCTGGCGTTGGTAGAGAAGGTGGTTTGGAGGCGTTACGCTTTTTTACAGAACCCAAAAATATCTGTATTAAATACAATTAATAAATAATTTATACGCAAAGAATAGAAATGGAATTAGGATTACAAAATAAAAATGCACTTGTGTGTGGGAGTACCCAAGGCATTGGAAGAGCGACTGCAATTTCTTTGGCAAAAGAAGGCGTAAATATAACCTTAATGGCTAGAAATGAAAAAGCCTTAAAAGAGGTTTTAAATGATCTTCCCCAGAACGGAAAACAACATCATGGATATTTAGTGGCCGATTTTTCTGATCTTGATCAAATAAAGAATATAATTTCAACTAATAACAGCTTCCATATTTTGATTAACAATACGGGTGGCCCAAAAAGTGGTGCAATTATAGATGCTAGTGTTGAGGAGTTCACGGCGGCATTTCAAATGCATGTATTAGTCAATCAAATTTTATCACAAGCTGTTGTTCCATTTATGAAAAAAGAATGTTTTGGAAGAATTATCAATATTATTTCAACCTCTGTTAAAGAGCCAATTCCAGGTTTAGGTGTAAGTAATACGATAAGAAATGCAGTGGCTAATTGGTCAAAAACAATGGCAGCTGAACTTGCAGAATTTGGAATAACCATGAATAACGTATTACCAGGTTTTACAGATACGGCGCGCTTAGATCAAATTATTAAAATAAAAGCAACTGCTGCCAATACTTCAGTAGAGAAAATGTCTGAAATTATGAAAAATTATGTGCCAGCAAAACGATTTGCGAAGCCAGAGGAAACTGCTGCTGCAGTAGTGTTTTTAGCTAGTAATTCTGCTAGTTATATTACAGGAGTTAATCTTCCTGTAGATGGCGGAAGAACAAAATCATTATAAAGTAGGAGGCAAAATTAATTCTAAACGATTAAGAGTTATAAAAAATAGCATATATTGAAACAAATTCATCATCATAAAACTCATGGAAATAAAAAGACCTTTTAATTTACAAAAATGGATTGATGACAATAGACATTTATTAAAACCACCTGTAGGTAATAAAAACCTATATGTAGAGTCAGGGGATTATATAGTAATGATTGTTGCTGGTCCAAACGCTAGAAAAGATTATCATTATAATGAAACAGAAGAGCTATTTTATCAGATAGAGGGTGAGATACTTGTGAAAACTCAACAAAATGGAAAGCTCGTTGAAATTCCAATAAAAGCTGGAGAGATGTTTCTGTTACCAGCAAAAATACCACACTCACCAATAAGATCTGAGGGTTCAATAGGTTTAGTAATTGAAAGAAAAAGAACTCAAGAACAAAAAGATGGTTTATTATGGTTTTCAGACACCGCAAATGAGTTATTATATGAAGAGTATTTTAAGTTAACTAATATTGAAAAAGATTTTCTTCCAGTTTTTAAAAGGTTTTATTCTGATGAAAAATTAAGAACTTGTCCTAAAACAGGTGAAATTATGGAGGTTGACAAAAGATTTTATGATCAATAATAT
>JAGSHF010000063.1 GCA_023954685.1 Flavobacteriaceae bacterium
ATGACCTACGAGAATGTTTACGTGGCGTCAGTAGCAATTGGTGCCAATCAAGAGCAAGCTCTAAAGGCATTCAATGAAGCTGAAAGCTTTAACGGTCCATCTATTATTATAGCTTATGCACATAGCCAATCACATGGTATTAACATGAAAACTCCTTCAAAGTATCACAAAGCAGCCGTAGAATCTGGGCAATGGATATTATACAGAAATGACCCAAGACTAATAAACAATGGGGGGAATCCATTCCAGTTAGATTCAGAAAAACCAAGAATAAATATGAATACTTACATGAAAATGCAGCATAGATTTGACATGATTACGACTAAAAATCAAAGCATTACAAAAGATTTTTTACGTAACTTACAAGCTCAAGTTGATAAACGTTACAATAAGTATTTAAACCTTGCATCTGACAATCTCCCTAACAGAGCAATATGGATTGAAAATTTAAAAACATACAAACAAGTAAAACAATAATGCTATTAATCAACTTATGAAACTACAAAAAGACATCAAATACAAATTTGAACGCACCGCTAAAGCTTTGACTTTAAAACCTTCGATAGGCTTAGATACAGGTATTTCTACAATTCGCATCAAAAATGGATTGGCATGTGAAATCACCGAAGGCAACTGGCAACTAAAAACAGACATGCCTTCTCAGGTTGGAGGTCATGGGAGTGCACCGAGCCCCGGCGTTTTAGGACGAGCGGCATTAGGAAGTTGTTTAGCAACAGGCTATATGCTTTGGGCTTCAAAATTAGATATTAATATTAAAAGTTTAGAAATAAAAATTGAGGCTGATTATGATGATGGAGCATTATTTGCCACATCAAAATCACTGCCCGGATATTCTGAAGTTAGATATCACGTCATAATTGATAGTGCTTTAAGCAATTCAGAATTAGAAATATTTCTGGATGAAGCCGATAAACATAGTCCGTATTTGGATGTGTTTAGTCGTGCCATTTCATGCAAACGCCAAGTTAAACTTATAAACAATAATTATGCATCCTAATCTACAAAGACGCGTACAACGCTATGGCTGGGATAAAGCAGCTTCCTATTATGAGAATAGCTGGCAAGAACAATTAAAACCTGCTCACGATCTCTTAATTGAAACATCAAATGTTCAATATGGTGATCATATTATCGACCTAGCGGCGGGTACTGGATTAGTATCTTTTAGACTCCTAGAAAAAGCAGGTGAAAAAGGTAATTTATTAGCCACAGATCTTTCAGATGAAATGATAAATATTGGCAATACACTTTCTCAATTAGCGAAGCTTGAGAACATTAAATTTAAACGAGAAGATGCTGAAAATATTGACAGTGTCAGTAATTCTTACGATTTAGCCACCTGTGCTCTTGGGTTAATGTATTTCCCAGAACCAGAGAATGCATTATCAGAAATGCATAGAGTTTTAAAGCCTGGTGGTCGAGCCGTAACGGCCGTTTGGGGTTCAAGAAAAAACTGTGGATGGGCTGATATTTTCCCAATTGTAGATAAACGTGTGAATACAGATGTTTGCCCAATGTTTTTTAATCTTGGCGAAAGTGAGGTAATAAAATACCCCTTTGAAAATGCAGGATTTAAAGATATCAAAATTCAAAAAATTAAAACCACACTTTTTTATACATCCAGTGAAGAAGCATGTGATGCATCCTTTTTAGGTGGGCCAGTTGCCATGGCCTATTCACGATTTGATACAGAAACAAAAAAAGCAGCAAGAAAAGAATATATTAGATTAATTGAAAAACACAAAACTGACCGAGGTTATGAAATCCCTGGCGAGTTTGTTATCTGTAGTGGAATAAAATAAGAATAAATTAATGTCAGCTGAATTAACACATAAAAATTATAATAAAATCATACGCATGGTTTGCGGTTACTTTGGCTGTATTCTTATACTTGGAATGGTGACTTTATTGTGGTATTTAGGCTTTATTTCATTCGACACTAATAAAGAGCTTTCAAGTAATTTTGACAATCTCTTTTATATGAATTATGAAGTGGCACAACTTGAAGATACGCCAGAAAATGACCTTACTAAATACGGCTATCAACTTTTTAAGGATACCCCTAAATTTTTAGGACCTGATAATGAAGGTGCAAACGAAGTGTTTTCAGGCAACAGGTTGTCTTGTAATAATTGTCACCTAAATTCTGGCACTAAACCTTATGCTGCACCTTTAATTGGTATTATAAATCGATTCCCGCAATACAGAGGAAGAGAAAATAAAACGGGTACTATTGAAGAACGCATTAATGGTTGTTTTGAACGCAGCCTGAATGGAAAAATGTTGCCTCCTACTAGTAGAGAAATGAAAGCCTATGTAAGTTATTTATCATTTTTAAGTCGCTATGCTCCAGAAGATGGTAACGTAACGGGTAAAGGGTTTACCACTATTAAGATTCCCGAAAGAGCTATTAATGTTGTAAAAGGTGAGCATATTTATAATAATGTTTGTTTCAGATGTCATGGAAATAATGGACAAGGGGTTATGGGTGCCAATGGCTACACTTATGAGTACCCTCCGCTTTGGGGTAATGATTCTTATAATAATGGGGCTGGGATGAATAGAGTTATCACGGCAGCACAATTTATAAAAGCCAACATGCCCTTTGATGACTTATATGAGTCCCAAAAATTAACAGATGAAGAGGCTTATGATGTTGCCGGTTATATCAATCAAATGCAGCGCCCTACCAAACCTAATCTTGAAGTTGATTTTCCGGATCTTTTAAAAAAGCCCGTTTCAACACCCTACCCTCCTTATGCTGACCCATTCTCATTAAATCAACATCAGAAAGGGCCGTTTCAGCCAATAATAGAATTCTATAAAAAGAAACATAATATAAAGAAGACTAAATAAGGCCTCCAAATCGTAAAAAATAAATTAATTTCTAAGTGCAAAAAGCACTTGGGCTAGATAAATATTAACCACTTTAAAAATCAATACAAATGAAAACAACAAATGACAATTCAAGAAGAAAATTCCTAGGAGCTTTGGCTCTTGGGGCAACTGCTAGTACTATTTCTGTACTAACGAATCCGATTTATGCGAATATTACAAATTTTGATGATGACAATATGAGCGAATTAGAAGATTGGTTCAAAAAAGGAATTAAAGGAAAACATCGTATCGTTTATGATGGATCTACACCACATGGCGGTTTTCCAATTATTTGGAACTGGGCTTTTTATTTAACAAATAATGAGACCGGATCAAAAGATGAAGATATAACAGCGATGACCGTATTAAGGCATTCCGCAATGTGTTTCGCATTAAAAGATGAGATTTGGGCAAAATACAAGCTAGGCGAAATGTTTGGCGTAACAGACAATGCTACAGGAAAACCCTCATTAAGAAATCCTTTCTTCCAACCAAAAGATGGTGATTTTCCAATGCCAATGATTGAAGGAATCGAAAGATTGCAAGAACGTGGTGCATTATTTTGTGCCTGTGATTTGGCTGCAAAAGTTAATAGTAATGCCGTAGCTCAAAAGATGAATTTAGATCCTGCTCAAGTTTATGAAGAGTGGAAAAACGCCATTCAACCAGGTATACAATGGGTACCATCCGGCGTTTGGGCATTAGGTCGAGCTCAAGAGCATGGTTGTGGATATATTTTTGCAGGCGAATAAAACCTCGATTATGAAAATACATATCATATCTATTTTAGCAATGGTGATGAGTTGCATCACCATTGCTCAAGAAAAACCAATACAGGTGGTTTTTGACGTTACCAGCAAGAATGTTGCTGTTCATGAAACAACAGTAAGACACATAGCATTTGTTTCAGAGGCCTACAAAACTTCAGAATTTGAAGTCGTTATTTATAGCGGTGCCCTGAATATGTTACTGAAAGAAAAATCAACAAAAGCAGATGAAATTGCGAATCTTATAAAAAAAGACAACGTGACTTTTGTTGTTTGTCAAGGCACGATGAAGCGTTACAAAGCTAAACAATCTGATCTTATAGATGGCGTTATTACAGTGCCCGATGGCATTCTAGAGCTGGTTGCTAAACAAGCGGAAGGTTGGGGCTACATAAAGGAAGCACAGTAAATGAGATAAGCATGAGATTCAAAACGAAACATCATTGAATCTCATGTTCTATTTTAAGGCGTCAAATAACACCTCAATAGGATGCAATGCTTTACGTTGTACACCATCAAAAATTTGATGTCTACAACTGGTACCACCGGCTACAATAATAGTTTTATCAGGAACTAATTTTAATGCAGGAAAAAGAACTTGGTTGCCTATTGTTTGACTTAATTCATAATGTTCTTTTTCATACCCAAAAGAACCCGCCATACCACAACATCCGGAAGGAATTTCATCGACAACATAATTAATAGGCAAATTGAGAATTTGTTTCGTATATTTTGTAGATGATAAGGCCTTTTGATGACAATGACCGTGTAGCTTTAAATTTGCAGATTCTGTCGTGAATTTTACCGAAGAAATTTGCTTCAAATCCATTTGATTTGCTAAAAATTCTTCAACTAAAAGTACATCCCTACTTAACTTTTGCGCCGCTTGCTTTAAGTCTTTAGAGACCAAATTAGGGTATTCATCTCTAAACCCTAAAATTGCCGATGGCTCGATCCCAATTAAGGGCCTTTTTGAAGTTACAATTTTACTGAAAATTTTGACATTTTCTTCAGCAATAGATTTAGCCTCTTCAAGAAATCCTTTTGAGATATAAGCACGACCACTTTCTGCATGGTGAATTAGCAATACCTCATACCCTAACGCGTTTAATACTTTTACCGTTTTTATACCAATCTCAACATCATAATAGTTGGTGTATTCATCGCAAAATAAAAACACTTTTTCTTTTAAAATTTCTTGCTTGTAAGTAACGAACCATTTTCTAAATGTGGATTTATATAAATTGGGAAGAGTACGCTGTGTCGCTATGCCTAGGCCTTTCTTAAACCACGATTGCCTAATTATATAATTATGTACTCTAGGAAATCGACTTGCCAACGTATTCAACTTGTCAATATGAGCAATTGCTTTTGTTCTAAGCGAAATGCCATGTTTCTTTGAATATTGATAGAGAAACTCCGATTTTAAAGTCGCCATATCAACATTTGAAGGACATTCCGATTTACAACCTTTACAAGAAATACATAAGTCCATTGCCGATTTAATTTCGGGATGATTAAATGGGTTTTCTTTAGTGTTCTGTGTTAAAAACTCACGCAAAACATTTGCTCTTCCTCTTGTAGAATCTTTCTCATCTAATGTTGCTCTGTAACTTGGGCACATTGTACCTCCAGCAAAACTCAATTTTCTACAATCTCCAGATCCGTTACATTTTTCAACAGTTGCAAGTAACCCTCCGGTATCTTCAAAATTAAAAATAGTATCTATTTCTTTTGCTTTTTTGTCTCCGTCATAACGCAAATTTTCATCCATAGCGAGTGCATCAACTATTTTACCAGGATTAAAAATGTTATGCTTATCCCATGTTTGCTTAATAGATTGTAACAACTTATAATTAGTATCTCCTAAAACCAATGGAATAAATTCAGAACGCACAATTCCATCTCCATGTTCTCCACTAAGCGAACCTTGATATTCTTTCACTAATTTTGCCGATTCCTCACTTATTTTTCGAAATAACTTAACATCTTCAGATACTTTTAAATCTAAGATGGGCCTGAGATGCAACTCTCCGGCACCAGCATGAGCATAATACACTGCTTTTTGATTATACCGTTTCATCAACGTTGTAAAAGCTTGAATATACTCAGGTAAATCTTCAACTGCCACCGCCGTATCCTCAATACAAGCTACTGCCTTTTTGTGCCCTGGAATATTTGCAAGCAGCCCTAAACCTGCTTTGCGTAAATCCCAAACTTTCTTAGTGTCACTACCAATGATTTTTGGAAATGCATAACCTAAGTTTAAAACCTGTAGTAATTCTATCATTGAGCGCGCTTTTTGCCTTGCCGCCTGTAAAGTTTCCGCCCTAAATTCAAGCATTAAAATAGCTTCAGGATCACCTTCTATAAAAAATCGATTATGCTTTTGTTCTAAATTGTCTTTTGTACAATCCAAAATTGTTTTATCCATTAATTCACAAGCCGAAGGTGATTCTTTCATTGAAATCACAGCAGCTTTAAGACTTTCTTCAATAGAGGTAAAATGTGCAGCTACAACAACTTCAAAAGGCAATGGTAATGGCACAAGATTTAACTTAATTTCTGTAGTAAAAGCTAACGTTCCTTCAGAACCACTTAGGAGTTTACAAAAATTAAAATCTTCCTTATTTTCATTAAAAACGGAAGAATTCAAGAGCGCATCTGCCGCGTATCCCGTATTTCTTCTACTAACGCTTTCTTTGGGGAAATGTGCATTTATATTTTTTTGAATAGTTTCATTTGTAAGCGATTCAAATATATTTCTATATAACGCCCCTTCAAGCCCTGTCAATTCACATTTGTCTTTAAAATCGTCTACCGAAACAGCATTAAAAATAGCTTCTGTACCGTCACTAAGTAAAGTTTTGAGTTCAATAACATGATCTCTTGTAGCGCCATAAACAATAGATGTGGATCCACAAGAATTATTGCCTACCATACCTCCCATCATACAACGGTTAGCAGTGGAAGTATTTGGTCCAAAAAACAAACCATATGGCTTCAAAAATTCATTTAGTTCATCTCTAATCACCCCTGGCTGAACTTTAATCCACTTTTCTTCTGGATTGATTTCAAGAATGGCGTTCATATATTTAGATATGTCTACCACAATACCGCCACCAACACATTGACCCGCCAAAGACGTTCCTGCAGCTCTAGGAATAAGTGATGTTTTATGTTGGCGTGCAAATTCAATTAGAATCTTAAGATCTTCACTATGCTTTGGTAAAGCAACAGCTTTTGGCAGTAACCGGTAAACAGATGCATCTGTAGCATATAATGCTTGCATTAAAGCATCACAATACAATTCACCTTCCAATTGATTATTTAGGGTTTCAAATGCTTTATTCAAATTAGAATTTATTAAGGTATAAATAAGACTTAAATATATTGAATAAAATCTTGATTGGGAACTTAGAAAGACTAATTATTAATTTGGATTATGGAATGATTATTGTTAAGAATGTATAAATTTGTTTAAAAGTTTCGTTAATGCTGAAGGATGACTGTTGTCAAAACTAAGGAATAGTTATATTAGCCGAAATTTTTAGTAGTTTATTCACACAAAATGAAACTGTTTGCCCCGATATTGTTTTTAATTTGTTTCACTATCTCAAGTGTTTCAGGGCAAACTGATGGTGCAAAAGAAGGTTTCAAAATTAGTCCTATTGATAGTACTGCAAAAGCCACACAACTAAAAAACCTAAAATTATCTCCAGTAAAAGGTCTTACAAATAAAGGTATTAAACCCTTTATTAATTATACGGCACTCCCTGATGCTTTTAAGAAAAAATCTGGAGTAGATATGACATCAAAAAGCACACTTGTTCAACCTAGTTGGGATATTAAACAAAAATTCGGCGAAGATCAAAAGGAAATCTCAAAATTCAGTAAAGATTTTTATCTCGGAGATCTTAAAACAAAATCAAAAACTGTTGTCATAAAATGTAGAGATCACGAATATGTTGATGGCGATAGGATTAGATTAATGCATAATAGTGCAATTATCCATCCAAATATTACGCTTTCTGGCTCTTACTATTCTGTACAAATAGATTTAAATGAAGGTTTTAATAGTATTGATTTTGTTGCTTTAAACGAAGGAACATCCCGACCAAACACTGCTGAATTAAAAATCTACGATGAAGATGGTGTTTTACTATCAACCAATCAGTGGCTTATTACTACTGGGTATAAAGCGAGTTTAATAATTATTAGAGAAAAATAACATTCCAATTGGGTGTTTATTAATATCTTTAAACACGACCTACCTTAATATAGTTTGTGTTTTAGCCGGCGCATTATTTTATAAAAATCTATGTCTCGTATAAAATGCCAGCATAAAATTTTATTAACGAAATATTAAGAGTTTGTTAATGTAATTATTATTTCCGCAAAAATTAATACATTAGTAGACAATTAAATTACAATTGCCTCAATTTTATAAAGAATATTTAAATTTTCATTTGTTTAGTACTTACTATTATAAGTACCTAAAGGGATGATGAATTTTCTATTATAACCAATTATAAACAAATCAAAAAGGAAGTTTAATATGAAACGTAGAAATTTTATTCAATATGCTGGCTTAGGTGCAGGTGCATTGATGATGCCATCGCTTCTTATGGGAAATAATATTTCCGCAGAAGCATTGCTCACTCCCGGCTTAGATGTCGCAGCTAAAAAAGTATTAGCTGATGTAGCTCTTAATACTGCCAGATCAATGGGTGCTACCTATGCCGATGCTCGTATTGGCAGGTACTTAAATCAGTACGTGTTTACACGGGAAGACAAAGTGCAAAATGTTGTAAATACTGAATCATTTGGAGTAGGTATACGAGTAATTGCAAATGGCACATGGGGCTTTGCTTCTACTAACGATGTCTCTGAAGATGGCATTAAAAAAGCAACGGGACAAGCCATAGCAATAGCAAAAGCAAATTCAAAAATTCAAAAAGTACCTGTAGAATTAGCTCCGGTAAAATCGCATGGTGAAGTATCTTGGAAAACGCCAATTAAAAAAGATTTTAAAGATGTTCCAGTTAAGGAAAAAGTAGATTTACTATTAACTGCAAATGCTGCAGCGATGGAAAATGGTGCTAATTTTGTGAACTCTGCTTTATTTATGGTGAATGAGCAAAAGTACTTCGCGTCTACTGATGGTTCTTATATCGATCAAGACGTACATCGTATTTGGCCAACAATTGGTGTTACTGCCATTGATCGCTCAGTGGGTAAATTTAAAACGCGTCAAGGTTTAAGTGCTCCAATGGGGTTAGGCTATGAATATATGGATGGTTTAGATTCTGAAAAAATTGCTGGTCCTGCAGGGACAGGATTAATTGGATACAGAAATAGTTATGATATTATAGAAGATGCAACCTTGGCTGCACAGCAAGCTAAACAAATGCTAACTGCAAAATCTGTTGATGCTGGGAAATATGATTTAGTCCTTGATCCTAACCATTTAGGCTTAACGATTCATGAGTCAGTTGGGCATCCGCTAGAATTAGATCGTGTATTAGGCTATGAAGCTAACTATGCAGGCACAAGTTTTGCTACATTAGATAAATGGAAATCTGGAGATTTCAAATATGGTAGTGATATTGTAAATTTAGTTGCTGACAAAACATTCCCTGGATCTCTTGGTGCGGTTGGATATGATGATGAAGGGGTTAAAACTAAGAAATGGGATTTAGTGCGGAATGGTGTCTTAAAAAATTATCAGGCTATACGCGATCAGGTTCATATGATTGGACAAAACGAATCTCATGGATGCTGCTATTCACAAAGTTGGAATGATGTACAATTCCAGAGAATGCCAAATGTATCTTTAGAACCTGGAAAAGACAAATATTCGGTAGACGATATGATTAAAGACGTTGAGAAAGGTATTTACATTGCCGGTAGAGGTTCTTATTCTATTGATCAACAACGATATAATTTCCAATTTGGAGGTACTGTATTTTACGAAATTAGAAATGGAAAAATTGTAGGCATGCTAGATGATGTTGCTTACCAATCAAACACGCAAGAATTCTGGAATTCTTGTACTAAGATTTGTGATGAAAGTGATTACCGAATATTCGGTTCATTCTTTGATGGAAAAGGCCAACCTTCTCAGGTAAGTGCTGTATCTCATGGTAGTTCAACTACTCGATTTAATGATGTTAATGTAATCAATACAGGTAGATCGATTTAATACATCGCTCTATATAAAATAAAAATACAATGGCAATATATACAAAAGAAGAAGCAAGACAAATCATGGAGAAAGCATTGAGTTTTTCTACTGCTGATGCTTGTGAAGTTAACTTAAGTGGTAGTGAAAGTGGAAATATTCGCTATGCACGAAATACAGTTTCAACGGCTGGTCATAGATCCAATCAAAATTTAGTAGTGCAGTCTAACTATGGTAACAAATATGCTACGGCTACAATAGATGAATTTGATGATGAATCTTTAAAGAAAGTGGTTTTACGCTCAGAAGAATTAGCGAAAATATCACCAGAAAACCCAGAATTCATGGGTGTTTTAGGGCCTCAAACATATGATGAATCCGTAACTCATATTGATGCTACAGCAAAAATTTCACCCGAATATCGTGCAGAAGTAGCAAACAGTAGTATAGAACCTGCCGCTGCAAAAGATGTTACTGCAGCTGGCTTTATGAATGATTCTGCTGGTTTTTCAGCTATGATGAATTCTAAAGGTTTATTTGCATACAATAAATCAACAGACATAAGTTTTACGGTAACCATGAGAAGTAATGATGGTACGGGCTCAGGCTGGGTCACTCGTGATTTTAATGATGTTGGAAAATTTGACGCAGCTGAAGCATCAAAAATCGCCATCGACAAAGCAATTATGTCTAGAGAGGCTAAAGCTATTGAGCCTGGTAAGTATACGGTTATCTTAGAACCTGCTGCTTCTATTGGCCTACTAGGTCGAATTGGAGGTGCATTAAACGCTAGAACTGCAGATGAAGGTAGAAGTTTTATGTCTAAAGAAGGTGGTGGTACAAAACTTGGTGAAAAAATTGTTGACGAGCGTGTTAATATCTCATCTGATCCTTTGCATACTGAAGTTCCAACTGGAACATGGAATGGTGAAGGTATGCCCTTAAAGAAAACGAGTTGGATTGAAAATGGCGTTGTTAAAAATTTAGCTTACGGGCGATTTTGGGCAAAGGAAAAAGGTGTAGACCCAGTTCCTTTTCCGCCAAATGTTATTATGGAAGGCGGAGATGCTTCACTTGATGATTTAATAAAAAGCACCAAAAAAGGAATTTTAGTGACACGATTATGGTATATAAGAGGCGTTGATCCTCAAACATTATTATTTACCGGGCTTACTCGTGATGGTACATTCTATATTGAAAACGGACAAATAAAACATCCTGTTAAGAATTTTAGGTTTAATGAGAGTCCAATTATCATGTTAAATAATCTAGAGACTTTAGGACAACAAGTTCGTATTGATGGTAATTTAATTCCATATATGAAAATTAGAGACTTTACATTTACAAGTCTTTCAGACGCGGTTTAAATCGCATCATATAAATCTAAACTGGTTGAAAATGTAATGCATTTCAACCAGTTTTTTTTATACCAAAATCATATAGCACCTAATTAAAAATATTTATTAAACAAAATATGTTAAGAGAATCAAAATAGGATTCTTTGTTTTAATTATATTCAATAAATTGCTTACTTATTGATTTAAGTATTCCCAACACCAAAGAAAACCACAGCTTGAGTAACTCATTTTTTTTTACAAGATTACAATATGAATCAGGAGATTGGGATGTAGACCAGCGTATGCCTTCCAACTTACTAAATTCATTGGTTGAATACACTACCCTCGAGGTTAATACGCAAGAAAACATCATATCACTAAGTAGTGATGAAATTTTCAAATGCCCATTTTGTTATTTATCTGGACACAAATTGGTTCAATTCACAAAAAAGGAGAGAGAAAATTTTAAAAAATATGTTGAGAATGGTGGATTTGTATTTGTTGATGATTGTAATCATGATATTGACGGTTTGTTTTCCAAGTCTTTCGAAAATCAAATGAGTGATACTTTTGGACCAACAGCATTAAAGAAAATCCCAAACGATCATGAACTCTATAACGTGTTCTTTGAATTTGAAGACGGCCCTCCTACAACATCTCAAGAATTGAATGGTTGGGGAGACGATATTGTTCATGACTATTTAAAAGCCATTGAAGTTAACGGACGTATTGGAGTTTTATTTAGTAATAAAGATTATGGTTGCGAATGGGATTATGATTTTAGAAACAAACGTTGGTATAAACAAGATAATACACGCTTTGCAGTTAATATAGTTATGTACGCATTAACTTCATAATACAAAAACTTATGAATAAAGAATTAGATGTTTTTAAATCGGAGGTCAATGCATTAACCTCAAAATTACAAGACTTAAAAAAAGAAATTGGTAAAGTAATCATTGGTCAAGAAGAAACCGTTGAACAACTTATCATCACCTTTTTAGCTGGTGGACATGCCTTGCTAGAAGGTGTTCCGGGTTTAGCAAAAACATTGATGATTAGGACCCTTGCCGAAACTGTAGATCTCAACTTTAAACGTATACAATTTACTCCTGATTTAATGCCTTCAGATATTATTGGTACAGAAATATTGGAAGAGGATCATAGCACTGGTAAAAAGTTTTTTAAATTTAATAAAGGTCCTATTTTTGCAAATATTGTTCTAGCGGATGAAATTAATCGTACTCCACCTAAAACACAAGCCGCCTTGCTTGAGGCCATGCAAGAGTTTGAAGTTACTTATTCTGGTACTACTTACGAGTTAGAGCGACCTTTTTTCATTTTAGCCACTCAAAATCCTATAGAACAATCGGGAACTTTCCCATTACCAGAAGCGCAACAAGATCGCTTTCTTTTTTATATAAAAATAGGATACCCTACTGATAGTGAAGAAACCACGATATTAAAAAATACAACCGGGACCAAAAAAGTTAAGCCGCAAAAAATTATCTCAGGAGAAGAAATTTTGAGTTTACAGCAAATGGTTCGAGAAATTCCAATTAGCGATGATTTAATTTCTTTTGTAAGCAAAGTTGTACGGGCTACTCGGCCGGAAACCTCTACAAATAATTATGTAAAAGAATGGGTCAGCTGGGGTGCGGGTCCTCGTGCCGGTCAAGCAATGATTGTAACTGCTAAAGCAAGGGCACTTATGCAAGGGCGATTGGCTGTAACCTTAGATGATTTAAAGACTGTTGCGCTTCCGGTTTTAAGACATCGTGTTATTGTTAATTTTAGAGCTGAAGCAGAAGGTATTAACGCAGATACTGTCACTAATGAACTACTCAATACCATTTCACCTATCATAAAATAAGTCTCCTTTGAAACAAGATCATCAGCAATTACTTAAGCCAGAAATTATAAAAACCGTATCCGGTTTAGCTTTGGTTGCTCGTGTTATTGTTGATGGCTACCTTAATGGCGTTAATACCAGTAGACGGGTTGGATCTGGTATGGAGTTCAGTCAATATAGAAGTTATGAGCCTGGTGATGATCTCAGACTATTAGATTGGAAAATGTTAGCACGGTCTGGTCGATATTATATTAAACAATCTGAAATTGAAACTAACATTTCGGTAAAATTCATATTAGATGCTAGTCACTCCATGATGCACCAGGAATCTGACTTGTCAAAAATGGACTTTGCTAAAATCATCATTGCTTCTCTAGCCTACCTAGCACAAAATCAAGGCGATGCCGTTGGTTTATTTGCCTTGAATGACAAAAAACTTCACAGTATTTATCCTAAAGTTCAGAAGCAACATTTTAACCGATTACTTTCCGAATTGATTACAATAGAAAGTGAAGGTAAATGGCCTGAAAACCCAAAAGATTCTGTAAAACTGCACGACCGTACACACAAAGAGCTTATTTTTTTCGTAACCGATATGTATCAGCATAGTGAAGAACTTACAAGCTTTGTTAAACGTCTTAAAACTCTGCGGAATGAGGTTGTTGTACTTCATCTTATGGGAAACAAAGAATTAGATTTTGATTATAAAGGCACCATTACTTTTGAAGATTTAGAAACAGGAAATAGGCTAAAAGTAGAGGCGAAAGAAGCTAGAAAAGACTATCTAATTGCTATGGATAAGTTAATGAAATCTACTAAAAACGAATTACTGGCCAATAATATTAACTATCATGTTTTTAATTTAGACGACCCTATTCCTGAAGTATTAAGATTCTTTTTTAAGACACGTAATAATTTATTTTAAATGGCATTTCTTCATCCAGCATATCTATGGGGTTTATTGGGATTAGCTATCCCAATTGCAATTCATTTGTGGAGCAAGAAAGAAGGTCAAGTGATTAAAATTGGCAGCGTTCAGTTGTTGAAAGAATCAGATTCTAAACAAACTAGCAGTATTAGTCCCAATGAATTCTGGCTACTTTTATTACGATTATGTATTGTAGCTCTAGTCGTTATTTGCATGGCAGAGCCTACGTTTAGAACAAAAGCGAGTTACAATGATATTACGTATTTGATTGAACCATCTCTTCTTTCAAATAATAACATTAAATCTATGATTGATACCCTAGAAGCAGGTAATAACATGCGTTTACTACAATCTGGATTTCCTATTTATGCCGACTCTGATTTAGAATCTATTAGTTCTTCTCAACCCAATTATTGGCAATTGGCACAAGAATTAGATCAGTTACATACGGATAGCCTTGTTGTATTTACCAATGGTTATTTTATTAATATTCTTGGGGCTCGCCCAACAATTAGTTCTAAAGTCAATTGGGTAATTATCGATAATCAATCCAACTCACAAACTGCAATATTTGCTGAACGAAAAGCAAACGGTCTAGAAATAATAACACAGGCAACTGTTGGGAATATTAATTTTTCAAAATCTCAAGTTCCATTAAACTCAAAATTAATTCATATTAATGCGAGTAAGGATAGTTTGGCATTAGCGGGTAAGCTTACTGAAAAAATTAAAATCCAGGACAATAATGAGATACGCATTCTGTATCATTATGAGCCTGCCTTTACATCTGATTTTCACTTCATCAAATCTGCAATCCAAGCCATTTCAATACATCTTAACACAACGGTTAGTTTAAATGAAATATCACCCAATGATCCAATTGATAATCAGGAACATGATTTATTAATATGGTTAAGTAAAATAGAGAGTCCTAATTCTAGTGGAGCTCAATTATTATTTAATTCCGATTCATTGTCAAATTCGTTATTTGCATCGGGAAAAGTTTCAAATAGGTACTATCTCACAAAACATTTAAATACAGAAATCAGCTTAAAAGAAAACTTAGCAGAGCATATTCTTAGTCTATTGGACCAGCATAAGAACCTTTACGAAACCATTCAACATCTCGATACAAGAATTGTTAGTGATTCTGAATTACAAACACACTATAAATCGATTGACAAATCAAGACAATTGGCAGGCCACGTCCCTATTTCAAAATGGTTATGGCTCATTTTAGTGTTCATCATTTGTTGTGAACGAATTTTAGCGAGTGTACGAAAACAATGAAAATAGCGGGTATAAACATATTAGAAAATTTCACTAGGCGATGGCAGGTTTTACTTGTCGTGGAGGTAGTATGTTATACGCTTGGAATTGGTTTTCTGATTTTTGGTTTAACAACACACTTATTATACACTATTTTAAGCACAATACTTGCCCTAGTCATTAGTCTTTTAATAATAAAACCGTGGCGACCTAATGTCAAACGAAGCAGTAGCTTTATTGATCGTCATTTAAAAAGTGCTGAATATAGCACTGGTCTATTTCTAACTCCTTATGAAGGCTTAACTAATATTGCCAAATTACAACGCATTCAAGTTGCAGAACAAATTCAAAACCAAATTAAAAAGCTTCAACCTCCAAATCAGTTAATGAAAAGCTTTAGCGTTTTTGCGATCTTGATTGTTATTGGTATCATCGCTTATCAACTTGATGCCAAATCATATCTGAATTTTTCAAATTCAGAGCAATCACCAAAACAAAATATAACCATACAAGCGGTTGATTCAACATTGAATATATTATCAATTCCTACAATAACGGAACAATCGGTAAAACTTGTTTACCCAAATTATATTAACAAAGCAGATACTGTTTCGGATGGCATGGATATTTTTGCCTTAGAAGGTTCCATTGCGACTTGGCGCATAAATTTTAACTCAGATATAAAATCTGTAATCATGGAGAGTATGGGTAAGGATTACCCAATGACCTATGACGGTAAAGATTATACATTTGAAATTCCGTTGAGTAATTCTGGCTTTTATAATTTTAAATTTGAAGATCTTAAAGGGACTTTTTACACTTCGGATCTTTATAGTATTGAAGTCACAAAAGATAAAAGTCCAATTGTTGAAATAAAAGGCTTAGATCAATATACATCCTTTAATCATTATGATTCAAAGATATTTCAACTTAACAGTAATATTACGGATGATTATGGCATAGATGAGGCTTATATTGTTGCGACTGTAAGTAAAGGCACAGGTGAATCTGTAAAATTTAGAGAGGAAAAATTATCTTTTGGAAATCAAGTAAAAAGAGGCTACAAACGTCAAAATTTAAGAAAAAC
>JAGSHF010000229.1 GCA_023954685.1 Flavobacteriaceae bacterium
AGCGAAACAAACCGAATTTATGATTTTTAGAAGATAGTATTATTCATACTATTTAATTAAGGAGTTATTAAATTTGATTTTTTAAAAGCGTTTGGATGGAAGCGCTTTTTTAATGGTGTCTAACCTTAAAAAACACGAAAAGTGATAATATTCCGAAAATAGAAAACCCTATAAACAAAGGCAAAACAGAGGTGTTTACAAAACTACCAACGTAATTTGCTATAGGAACAGCCATGACTGTAGATATAAAACCATTAATGGCAGCACCAATGCCAGCGATATGACCTAAAGGCTGCATGGCCAAAGAGCGTAAATTTCCAAATAGAAATCCAATTGCAAAAAACTGAAGGGCAAAGAATGTTAATAGCACTTCAAAACTTGGGTTAGCTCCAGAGTAAAACAAAAGGACATATGCAATTGATATGATACAGTAAGCTATGGTACCAATATACGCTATACGCCACATGCCAAATCTCACCACTAATCTGCTGTTTAAAAACGTGGCAAAACCTACAGCAATAGCAAGACTTGCAAAGATATAAGGGAATTGCTCTCCCATATTATATTGCTGCTCGAAAATTTGCTGAGAGGTACTTAAATACACCATAAATGAACCTGTAATGAAGCCGGAGACCAAAGTGAACGCCACTGCCGCCTTATGCTTGAAAAATTCGCGTGTACCTGTGATAAATATTTTTGGTGTGAAAGTAATACGTTTTGAAATGGGTAAGGTTTCTTTTTGACGCCACCATAACCAAAGGATGATAATAAAACCACAACCTAAATTGAAATAGAATATCGATTTCCAATGGTAATGTTTCATCAAAAATTGACCTAAAGTTGGTGCTATAACAGGAACCAAAATAAAAACCATCACTACAATAGATAAAACTTTAGCCATATAGTCTCCGCTATATGAATCACGTACCATGGCAATACTTATCGTTCGTGGTGCAGCTAAACCAATACCTTGTAGTACGCGCCCTAAGATCATAATCTCAAAACTAGAAGTACTAACACAAATAAAACTCGCTATTATAAATACAATAAACCCTGCATATATCGTTGGTTTACGACCAAAACTGTCAGATAGGGGTCCAAAAATTAACTGCCCAAATCCAAGACCCAAAAAAATCATTGTGATGAGCAATTGGTTATCACTAGGGTTTGTCACGCCCAAATCGGCTCCTATTATTGGTAGACCAGGGAGTAATGCATCTATGGACATGGCTACAATAGACATAAGCGCAGCCATAAGAGCTACAAACTCTAACTCATAAGTAGGTTTATTCTGCATGCCGCAAAAGTAGGCTATTTATTTGTAGAAAAACGGTGTTTTGACAAATGTTAAAATTGCATGATTCTTTATTTTAGCCCTAAAGTTTGCAGTTTCAATTTGTTATATTTGTGAGAGACGGTTATCGTTTGACCTTCTTGAAAATAGTTAATTAACCAACCAAAACCTCACCACAATGAAACGTTTATACATTGCCTTACTGGCTGTTACATTTATTTTTTTTAGTTATTCTTCCCATGCACAAAGTTCAGTTATGGGCTTTTCGGAAACTGCTGCTAAAACGCAATTAGATTTAGAAAGTGAATTTGATACACAAATTGTTAAAGCCAATTTGGATGACTGGATGAAATACATGTCGGCAAGACCACATCATGTGGGGTCACCTTATGATAAAAAAGTAGTTGATTTTATTGCTGAAAAATTCAAAGCATGGGGTTATGATGTTCGTGTTGAAAAATTTGATGTCTTATTTCCAACGCCCAAAATACGTCTTTTGGAAATGACGGCACCAACTAAATATAAAGCAAGTTTAACCGAGCCTGCAATTGAAGGTGATGAATCTTCAACACAATTGGATGAGGCACTTCCAGGCTACAATGCGTTCTCGATAGACGGTGATGTTACTGCTGATCTCGTTTTTGTAAATTATGGATTACCAGCTGATTATGAAGAATTGGAACGTAGAGGTATAGATGTAAAAGGAAAAATTGTGATTGCCAAATATCAAGGATCATGGCGGGGTATTAAACCTAAAGTAGCTGCAGAAAAGGGCGCTATAGGGTGCATCATGTATTCAGACCCTAAAGATGATGGCTATGCTAAGGGTGATGTTTATCCTGAAGGCCCTTACAAAAATGAATATGGCGTTCAACGGGGCGCAGTTATGGACTTGCCTTATCAACCAGGAGATCCGTTAACACCGGGATATGGGGCAACAGATGATGCAAAACGAATCGCTATTGAAGATGTAACTTCAATGACAAAAATTCCTGTGTTGCCAATTAGTTACCATGATGCATTGCCTTTATTAAAAGCCTTGAAAGGAGCAGTCGCACCAAGCGATTGGTATGGCGCTTTACCAATAACATATCACATTGGTCCTGGTCCTGCTAAAGTGCATTTGAAGTTAGAATTTAATTGGGATTTAAAACCAGCTTATGATGTTATTGCCACATTAAAAGGAAGTACTTATCCTGACGAGTGGGTGATTAGAGGAAATCATCATGATGCGTGGGTTCATGGAGCTAACGATCCAATTAGTGGGTTGGTAGCCATGATGGAAGAAGCTAGAGCGGTAAGCGAATTGGTAAAAAAAGGCTTTCAACCAAAACGAACTATGATGTATTGTGCTTGGGGAGCTGAAGAACCTGGATTATTAGGCTCTACCGAATGGGTAGAAACACATGCTGAAGAATTAAAAGAAAAGGCAGTAGCCTATATCAATACAGACGGAACGGGTGCTGGATTTTTAGGCGCAGGAGGATCTCATACTTTAGAAAAATTCTTTAATCAAATTACACATGTGGTTGAAGACCCACAATTGGGTGTTAGTGTATTTGATCGTCGTAATGCGGTAGAGTTAGCTAATGGAAGACCAGCTTGGTCGCATTATAAATTAGGCGCTCTAGGCTCAGGATCAGATTATTCACCTTTCTTTCAACATTTAGGAATTGCATCGTTTAATATGGGCTTTGGAGGTGAAAGCTCCGGTGGTGAATATCATACCATGTATGATTCTTATAAATTATATACACGTTTTAAAGATCCAGGATTTATTTATGGGGGTACTTTAGTAAAAGTTGCGGGCCGAACGAGTTTACGTTTGGCAAACGCGGAAATATTGCCTTTTGAATTTCAACATTTCACAAAAATAGTTTCGGGTTATTTAGATGAGGTCATTAAATTGTCAAGTGATTTGCGTAAGAAAGCCGATATGAAAAACACCTTGGTTGATAATAACGTTTTCAATCTCGTTAATAACCCTAAGGATAATTTAAAATCCCCAGAAGCAGAAGAAGTCGTGCCATATTTTAACTTCGCGCCATTAGAAAATGCTATGCGTGGTTTAAAAAGGGCTTCTAATAAGTTTGCAAAAAGCTCTAGCAAAGGGCTTACTTCTTCCAAAAATAATATAGCTGTAAATGCAATTTTGAAAGATATGGAACGTGAATTGACGCGTGAACATGGATTACCTAAACGTCCTTGGTATAGACATCATATTTATGCACCAGGATTTTATACTGGCTATGGTGTGAAAACGCTTCCAGGCGTGAGAGAGGCCTTAGAGCAAAAAGAATTTGAGGAAGTAAAAAGACAAGTTGTTATTCTTGAAAACGTTTTAATAGGATTTACAGCCAAAATAGAGGAGGCAACACGCTTATTGAATTAATCTATAGGAATCATGTTTTAGACTAGACATAATCCAAACTTATGTATATCATTTAATTTTATGACCGAAATATCCTTTCGAGATTTTAAGATTGTATTGTTAGAGACCAACCAATGGGAGGCATTTTATCAATTAATTGAGAATAATAGACAGCGCCTTAAAACTTTTTTTGCAGGCACTGTGGCCAAAACTAAAAGCTTAGATGCTGCAAAACAATATGGAGCTCAAATGGAGAAGGATATTTCCGGAAAACACTATTTCCCTTTTATTATTTTAGATAAGGTCACCAATGAGTTTATTGGTTTAATTGATGTTAAGAATATTAACTGGTCCATTCCTAAGGCAGAGTTGGGGTATTTTATTGACCATAAGTATGAAGGGCAGGGTATTATTTCAGAAGGTTTAGGATTGTTAATCAACTACTTGGTAAAGACTTATCATTTTAAAAAGTTACTTTGCAGAGTTAACAGTAGCAATCACGGAAGTATATCCGTTGCATTGAAAAATGGATTTATTTTAGAGGGTACTGTGAGAAGAGATTATAAAACTACCGATGGTGAATTGATAGATTTAAGTTATTATGGGCGTATTTTTTAGCGTAGAAGAAGTTGATCTGTTATGATGACTAAAACGATAATTTGTAAAAAATATAAATATGCTCGACACTAAATATTAAAAAAACTATTAAATTTTCTAAATTGAAAGCATGAAACCAGCTACA
>JAGSHF010000110.1 GCA_023954685.1 Flavobacteriaceae bacterium
AGTGTTGCATACAGGTAGAGTAGATACACAGGAATTAATTAGGTGTTACCAAAAAGAATTGCAAAATAATGACTTGTTTTATTCGGAAAATTTTAATTATCAGACGCTCTCAATTTCAGAAGAAAACATAGGATACAAGGATATTAACGCTAAGCATATTGTATTTGCAGAGGGCTTTGGTTTGAAACAAAATCCATTCTTTAATGAATTACCACTTAATGGCACAAAAGGAGAATTGATTGTGATTCATGCACCAAACCTTCAGATTGATTTCGTTTTAAAATCCGGCGTGTTTTTAATTCCTATTCAAGACGATCATTATATTGTTGGGGCTACATATGAATGGGAAGATAAAACCAATACAGTGACTCAAAGTGGCAAAGAAGAGCTTCTATTGAAACTCAAAAAATTTCTAATTTGTAATTTCGAAGTGGTGCATCAAATGGCGGGTATTAGACCTACAGTTATAGATAGAAGACCTCTTGTAGGCACACATCAACACCATAAAAATGTACATATTTTAAATGGTTTAGGAACACGAGGCGTTATGATTGCACCTTATGCTGCTTCACAATTATTTAATCATATTGAAAACCAAGTAGCCTTAAATCCTGAGATCGATATAAAAAGGTTTAATTAGGGTTTTTGTTTCGCTAAATCTTTGTCAAAATTCATAAAGAGATTAATCCAAATATTTCTCGATAATCTTAATATAATTGGTAAACTACCTATCATAGTAATCACGATTGCAATAAAAGCGACATCTAAACTTGTTTCTAGTATCAAATACGTAATAACAAACGCTGCAACGGCAAAAGCAATGCCAACGCCATAACTCACATACATAGAGCCATAAAAGAATGAGGGCTCAATTTTGTATTTTGTATTGCAATTAGAACAGCGTTCATGCATTTTCAAGGTGTCTTTAAGGATATAGGCATTGGGATTTTTGTACATAGACTCTTCATGGCATTTAGGGCAAGAACCCTTAAAAATACTATAAATTTTATTTCCTTTTTTAAACATGATTTTTGATGTATTTTTGCACGCGTTTAACCATGCAAAATTACGCTTTATTTAAATAATTAAGGTTCAATTATTATCAAAACTATCTATGCTAAATATTCATAATTTATCTGTTTCATTTCAAGGCGATTATTTGTTTGAATCTATAACTTTTCGATTAGGAAACGGTGATCGTATCGGTTTGGTTGGTAAAAATGGCGCTGGAAAATCTACATTGCTAAAAATCCTTTCAGGTGAAATGGAACCTGATTCAGGTCAAATTGCGGCAGATAAAGAATTAAAGATTGGATTCTTAAAGCAAGATATTGATTTTGTATTAGGCAGAACCGTTTTGGAAGAGTCTTATGAAGCTTTCATTGAAATCAAAGCATTAGAAGCACAGCTTGAAGATATTAATACGCAGTTAGCGGAGCGCACTGATTATGAAAGTGAAGCCTATCACCAATTGATGATTGATGTCAATGATATTCAACATCAGTATGAAATTCAAGGAGGATATAATTATCAGGGTGATACGGAGAAAATCCTTCAAGGATTGGGCTTTAAGCGTGAAGATTTCAACAAGCTTACAGACACCTTTTCAGGAGGTTGGCGTATGCGTATTGAACTTGCCAAATTGTTACTTCAAAGTAATGATGTGCTGCTGCTCGATGAACCTACGAACCACTTGGATATAGAATCTATCATTTGGTTGGAAAATTTCTTAAAGCAATATGCAGGAGCAGTTGTAATAGTATCGCACGATAAGATGTTTCTTGATAATGTTACAAATAGAACCATTGAAATCTCTTTAGGTCGAATTTACGATTATCCTAAACCTTACTCTAAATATTTAGTACTGCGCGAAGAATTACGGGAACAGCAGTTGGCATCACAAAAAAATCAACAGAAGCACATTGAACAAACTGAGAAACTAATAGAAAAGTTTAGGGCGAAGGCGTCTAAGGCAACCATGGCCCAATCTTTAATCAAGAAATTAGACAAGATTGATAGAATTGAAGTTGATGAGGATGATAACAGCGTAATGACCCTCAAATTTCCGGTGTCTATTACGCCTGGAAAAATTGTTGTAGAATCAGAAGGCATATCAAAAAACTATGGCGAATTGCAAGTTTTACAGGGCATTGATCTTATGGTTGAACGAGACAGTAAAATTGCATTTGTAGGTCAAAATGGGCAGGGCAAATCGACATTGGCAAAAATTGTCGTGGGAGACCTAAAGTATGAAGGTTATTTAAAACTTGGGCATAATGTTCAAATTGGTTATTTCGCACAAAATCAAGCCGAGTATTTAGATGGCAGCAAGACTGTTTTAGAGACTATGATTGATGCTGCCAATGAAACCAATAGAAGTAAAGTTCGTGATATTTTGGGCTCATTTTTGTTTAGAGGCGATGAAGTGGATAAATATGTTCGTGTTTTATCAGGAGGAGAACGCAATCGATTGGCCCTTGCCAAATTGCTGTTGCAACCCCTAAATGTACTGGTTATGGATGAGCCAACCAATCATTTAGATATTAAGTCAAAAAATGTTCTTAAAGAGGCATTAAAGAGTTTCGCTGGGACATTAATTTTGGTATCGCACGATAGAGATTTTCTTCAAGGACTCACCAATAAGGTTTATGAATTTAAGGATCAACGTATCCGAGAATATTTAGGGGATATTGATTATTATTTGAACCAACGCAATGTAGAGAGTTTAAGAGAGATTGAAAAACGGGATGTTGTAAAGCAGGTCTCTAAGTCAATAAATTCAAAGCAGTCTTATGAGGATCAAAAGAAGTTAAAATCTTTAAATAATAAACTTTCTAAGATTGAGTCTAAAATAAATCAGTTAGAAAAGGAAATTAAAACCCACGATATAGATTTAGAAACTAACTATGACAAAACAGTAGCCGACCCTAGTTTTTTTGAAATATATCAGGCTAAAAAAGACAGTTTGAATACATTAATGAAAGATTGGGAAACGACACAAGAAGCATTGGACCTAATAACTAGTTAAGAGGTTGTTTATTTTATAATTTTTTTAACTTATAGGCATTTGCATATAGATAACTTTGCACATTAACACACAATCAAAAATATATTAATGAGAAAACTAATACTCTCAATACTTGGAGTGGCAATTATTGCCATCTCTATTTATTTTGCTAAAAGTATTGCCAATAGCAAAAATCGAGTTCGTCCGGTTCCAGTAAAAGTGGTTAAAACTGTTTTTGTAGACACCGTTAAAAATGCCACAATCCCAATTGTTATTCCTGCAAATGGTAGCTTGACTGCTAAACGACGTGTGGAGTTGTTTTCTGAAGTGCAAGGCGTTTTTAGTTCTGGTAGAGTGCTTTTTAAACCTGGACAAACCTATAAAAAAGGCCAAACCTTAATTAGTATAAGTTCAACGGAGTACTATTCAAGTGTACAATCTGCCAAGAGTAACCTGTACAATGCTATAGCTGCTATAATGCCAGACTTGCGTTTAGACTTTCCTGAAGTATTCACTAAATGGCAAACGTATCTCAATGATTTTGATTTGGAAAAAAGCACGCCTGACTTGCCAAAAATAGATTCTGAAAAGGAGAATTATTTCGTAACAGGTCGTGGAATCATTTCGAGTTATTATAATGTGAAAAATTTAGAACAACGTTTGTCTAAATATAATATTTCCGCACCTTTTAATGGTGTGCTTACAGAAGCGCTGGTAACTGAGGGTACCTTGATAAGGAATGGTCAAAAGCTTGGCGAGTTTATTGATCCTACTGAATACGAAATGGAAGTCGCCATCAGTAAATCATTTGTGGCGTTATTAAAAGTAGGAGAGGAAGTCAATCTGAGTAATTTAGAAAAGACTGAATTCTACATTGGGAAAGTTACAAGAATTAATGGAAGTGTTGATCCGTCTACACAAACTGTTACGGCATACATTGAAGTTAAAAATGATCTCTTAAAAGAAGGGATGTATTTAGAAGCTCGAGTTAATGTGAAAGAAGAAGAGAATGCTATTGAAATTGATAGAAATTTACTTTTAGAAAACAACGAAATATTTGTAGTTAGAGATAGTTTATTGGACATCGTTCCGGTAAGGCCAATATATTTTAGCGACACTAAAGTAGTTTTAAAAGATGTACCTGACGGCACAATAATTTTATCACGTCCTCTTCAAGGTGCATTTGTTGGATTATTAGTTAAAAAGTATATCGAAAACAAACCTAATTAAGCAATTAAATTTTGATGTCATGAGAAAACTAATTGCTTATTTCATAAAATACCATGTTGCTGTTAACGTATTTATTTTAGCGTTTTTTGCCTTTGGTATTATGGGATTGATGTCTTTAAAGTCATCATTTTTTCCTTTAGTAAGATCAAGTATTATAACAATTAATGTCACTTATCCTGGTGCATCGCCTCAAGAAGTTGAAGAGGGTATCATACTACAAATTGAGGACAATTTAAAAGGACTTCGTGGTATTGAACGGGTTACTTCTACATCTAGAGAAAATAGTGGAACCATAACAATTGAAACTCCTAAAGAAGCTGATATTGATTTTGTGTTATTGGAGGTTAAAAATGCGGTTGATCGCGTACCTTCTTTTCCTACTGGTATGGAACCATTGGTGGTGGCTAAGCAGGAAGCTGTTCGTCCCACAATATCATTTGCAATAAGTGGAGAAGGAATCTCATTAAAAGCTTTAAAGCAGATTGGGCGTCAAGTTGAAAATGACCTAAGAGGGTTAGAAGGCATATCTCAAATTCAAGTAGCAGGTTATCCATCTGAAGAAATTGAAATTGCTGTTAATGAAATGAACCTTTTGGCTTATAGTTTAACATTCAATGATGTTGCATTAGCTGTTTCAACTTCAAACATTTTAGTCACTGGTGGAAATATTAAAACGAGTGCTGAAGAATTTCTTATTAGGGCCAATAATAGATCCTATTATGGTGATGAGTTGTCAAACATAATTATTAGAGCAAATCCTGATGGAAGAACGATTCGCTTAAAAGATGTTGCCGTTATAAGAGATCGTTTTGCTGAATCTCCTAGAGCTACTTACTTTAACGAAGAATTGACTGTAAATGTAACGGTAACTAGTACAAACACAGAAGATTTAATTTCATCTGCAGATAAGGTAAAGAATTACATCACGGATTTCAATTTCAAAAATACCAATGTTCAACTTGACGTCATTAGTGATCAGTCTATATCATTAAAACAAAGAACCGAATTGCTGGTAGAAAATGCAATAATGGGTGTCTTTTTAGTATTGATATTTTTGTCATTATTTTTAAATACTAGACTAGCTTTTTGGGTGGCTTTTGGACTACCAATTTCATTTTTAGGCATGTTTATTTTTGCAAGTGATTTTGGTGTTACTGTTAATATATTGTCCTTGTTTGGGATGATAATTGTGATTGGGATTTTGGTTGATGACGGTATTGTAATTGCTGAAAATATCTATCAGCATTATGAGATGGGAAAATCGCCAGAGCAAGCTGCTATTGATGGTACTATGGAAGTAATTCCGCCTGTGGTTTCAGCAATTATAACAACGTTACTGGCATTCTCAACTTTTCTATTTTTAGAAAGTAGGATTGGTGAGTTTTTTGCCGAGGTTTCAATAGTTGTTATGCTAACCTTAGCCGTTTCATTAATTGAAGCACTTATAATTTTACCTGCGCATTTAGCGCATTCCAAAGCACTGAGGAAACATAAGGAAGAACACCCAAAATCAAAAGTGAAGCAGTTTTTTGCTAAAATGCGGATGATTAATGTGTTTGGTGATCGGATTATGTCTTTCTGCAGGGATAGAATATATATGCCAACCTTACATTTTGTATTGAAGTACAAAATGTTTTCAATGGGAATTTTTCTTGGGACTTTATTCTTAACTTTTGGCGCCATAGGTGGCGGTGTTATTGGTGTTACGTTATTTCCTACAACAGCAAGTGATACAGTTTCTGTAGAGTTGGATATGCCAAATGGTACCAATGAAAAAATTACCGATTCTATCATATCACTTATTGAAGAAAAGGCACTTATTGTAAATCAAGAATTTACGGACAAATATTTAGCAGGTACAGATAAGGAGCTTGTGATGAATACGATTAGATCAATTAATAGTGCCTCTAGTGCCAGATTAACCATAAATATGCTGCCTGGTGAAGAACGACCAGATGCTATTAATTCATCATTAGTATCCAATAGATTAAGAGAATTGGTTGGGCCAATTATAGGGGTTGAACGTTTAATCTACGGTTCTGGTAGAAGTTTTGGAGGAAGTCCGGTTTCAGTTTCTCTCTTAGGCAACAATATTAAAGAGCTTAAAGCTGTTAAAAATGAGCTAAAAGAAGTTTTGGCAACCAATCCGTTGTTAAAAGATATTGAAGATAATGACCCGGTTGGAATTAAAGAAATTAGAATTGAGTTAAAAGAAAGTGCCTACCTATTGGGCTTGGATTTGAGAACTGTAATGACTCAGGTTAGAGCCGCTTTTTTTGGAATGCAAGCACAGCGTTTTCAGCGTGGACAGGACGAAATACGAGTTTGGGTGCGTTATGATAAAGAAAACAGAACCTCAATCAATGACTTAGATGAAATGCGAATTTTAACCCCTAGAGGTGATCGTGTTACTTTAAAAGATATAGCTAGATATACAATAATACGAGGCGATGTAGCCATAAATCATATAGAAGGACGACGCGAGATAAGAGTGTCTTCAGATTTAAAAGACCCTTCGGGTAGTGCAACAGATATTTTAGCAGATCTTAGAACAAATATTTTACCAGAAATACTTTCGAAATACCCAACGGTTTCCACATCGTTTGAGGGACAGGATCGAGAGTTCAATAAATTATCAAATTCACTTAAGAAAGTGGGTACGATAGTGTTGTTGTTAATCTATATCACAATCGCATTTACTTTTAGGAGCTATAGTCAACCATTGATATTACTTTTATTAGTTCCTTTTAGTTTAATTGCTGTAGCATGGGGCCATTGGTTTTTTGATTTTAGAATCAACGTTATTTCGTTATTAGGGATTATTGCTTTAATTGGAATTATGGTTAATGACGGATTGGTGCTTATTGGAAAATTTAATTCTAATTTAAGATCAGGATTAAAGTTTGATGATGCTTTAATTAGTGCTGGTAAATCGCGTTTTAGAGCAATATTTTTAACATCATTAACTACAATTGCTGGTTTGGCACCTTTACTCGCGGAGAAAAGTAGGCAAGCTCAGTTTTTAAAACCAATGGCCGTGTCCATATCCTTTGGAATTGGTTTTGCAACGCTTTTAACGCTATTGATATTGCCAATATTTTTGTCATTTAGCAATAATATAAAAACAAAAACAAAGTGGTTGGCAACTGGAAACAAGGTGACTAAAGAGGAAGTTGAACGTGCAATTAAAGAACAAAATGGAGATCATGCCTAACAAACTTATCATATTATTTTTTGCTTTTGTAAATGTTGTGTTGTTAAATGCACAGCAAGAGCTGTCATCAGCTGAAGCGGTTGCATACGCTCTTGAGTATAATCACGGAATTAAGATTGCAAAGAACTCGGTTGAAGTGGCTGAAAATAATGCATCTGTATTAAATTCAGGATACTTACCTTCAATTTCAGGACTTGCTGGTGGGAGTTATAATGTTAGTGATGCCGAAACAGAATTTAATGATGGTCGTGTAACGAGTTTACGTGCTGCGGAAAGTTCTAGATATAACGCGTCTATAAACTTGAATTATACATTGTTTGATGGGTTAGGGAGGTATTATGACTACAAGAGTTTAAAAGAAGATTATCAATTGTCTGAACTCGAGGCAAGAGAAACTATAGAAAACACCATTGTGCAAATGTTTTCGGTGTATTATAATGTTGCGCAAATCACAGAAAATTTAAAGGCTGTAAAAGAAACAATTGATGTTTCTAAAGATAGATTAACACGTGCAGAATATCAATTTGATTATGGGCAAAACACAAAGTTAGACGTCCTAAACGCTGAGGTAGACATTAATAATGATAGTATCAATTTAATTAATATTGAGCAACGCCTTATCAACGCAAAACGCGATTTGAATTTTGTTTTAGGTAGTACGGTAGTGGGAGATTTCAACGTAGAAACTATGGTGGATTTTATGCTTGACTTAAATAAAGAAGTACTTCATGAGCGTATGAAACTTAATAATGTAACCTTATTACAATTGGATAAAAACATTATCATAAGTGAGTATACTATTAAAGCTACAAAATCTGGATATTTACCAGCAATAGGTTTATCTGGAAGCTATGGTTGGAATAAAAACAATAATAATGCAGCCTCTTTTGCAAAAGGTTCACAGATCACAGGGTTGAATGCAGGATTGAATCTTACTTGGAATTTATTTGATGGCGGTAATACCATTACTCGAGTTCAAAATGCTAAACTCAATTTGGAAGCGCAACAATTACAAAAGGATCAAATTATAACAGGTATCGAACGTGATTTTAATAATTCATGGGATGATTATCAAAACCGATTAAGAATCTACAGAGTTCAAGAAGAGAATATTAAAACGTCACAAAACAATTTTGATAGAACTCAGGAGAAATTTAAATTGGGACAGGTATCTTCAATAGAGTTTAGGCAAGCACAAGTTAATTTGGTTACTGCAGAGGTAAGTAGAAATCAGGCAAAATTTGAAGCAAAGTTAGCAGAACTTATCGTTTTACAATTGAGTGGAGAATTACTCAATGTAGAATTTTAATTTAAAAGCAAATTTGGAAAATGGAAGAGCATTTCTTTTCTTGTCCTTATTGTTGGGAAAACATCTCTATGCTAGTAGATTTGTCTCAACTAAATCAGTCTTATATCGAAGATTGTGAGGTTTGTTGTAACCCAATACAAATTCAAGTGCGAATTGAAAATCAGTTGATAATTAGTTTTTTAGCTCAGAATATTGAGCAATAAGTCATTTCTTCGATGACCAACACTATAAATTGTAATTTTTTTCTTACGCAAATGCATTTCATCGAATAAAATTTGCAGTTTATCTATTAGTTCCTATATTCGTGACAGATTAAGCCCTCAAAAAAAATCTACAATTATGAAAACTATTAAACTTACGTTGGTGTTATGCTGTGTTTCAATTTTTGCATTCGCTAGTATTACCCCTCAAGAGAAAGAAGCCTTAATTTCAATTTATAACGCCACTGACGGTAATAATTGGACGCATTCCTGGGATCTAAATGCAGATGTTAAAACATGGGAAGGTGTCACGTTGAAATCAGATAAAGTTATTGCTTTAGATTTAAGTTTTAATAACTTAAACGGAACATTACCAACAGAAATAGGTGACCTGATCCATATAGAAACACTAAACTTGTTTAGAAATAACCTAACGGGTGCAATTCCACAATCTATAGGAAACTTAAAACAGTTAAAAAGCTTAAATCTCGCTTTCAATCGGTTGGAAGGGAATATTCCAGATAGTATTGGAGGTTTGAAATCTCTAGTGACTTTGGAGCTTTTCATGAATAAATTAGAAGGTAATATCCCGAGTACTATAGGGTATTTAAAAGAGCTTAAAAAATTGGAAATGTTCAGTAATGAATTATCAGGACCTATTCCAAAGTCAATTGGAGAGTTAACAAATTTAAGAGAAATATATTTGAGCAGTAATAACCTTTCAGGAAGAATTCCTAATACAATTAAAGAACTTAATAAATTAAAAACGTTAAGCTTATTTGATAATCAATTGTTTGGGGCTGTCCCTTCAGTATTAGGGAATTTGGTAAATTTAGAAGAACTCATGTTATCTGACAACATGTTTTATGGTAACGTCCCTTCTGAATTGGCTCAACTTACTAACTTAAAAGTATTAATGCTTAATAATAATCAAATTAAAGGTGATTTTGCAAGCTTAGGAGAAAAGCTTCCACAAGGCATTCAATTTGAATATGTAAACTTAAATGAAAAGAAAAATTCAGCTGTAGTGGCAAACGATTAAATAAAGACATCATTTAATTTAGATTAAAATGCTATTTCAATTTTTGGGATAGCATTTTTTTATGATTATGCTTGTAATATTTAAAAAGGATTGTATATTTGCAGTCCGAAATAATTTGGTCGGCATTATGAACCGAAAGTTAGAAGCTAAGTCAAGTATTTCAGAATAACATCGCGGGATAGAGCAGTAGGTAGCTCGTCGGGCTCATAACCCGAAGGTCACTGGTTCGAGTCCAGTTCCCGCTACTAG
>JAGSHF010000221.1 GCA_023954685.1 Flavobacteriaceae bacterium
CCTAATTTTAAAAAGGCGATAAAATATTGCTGCATTAATACTGTATCTTTTGTTTCCTCATCTACATATTCAAATATTTCATATCCTTCTGCTACCAATTCGTCCTTAAGATTTTTAGTTGATTTTATTTCATCTTTTGGTTGTTCCGTATTTTTAAACGCATTATTCGCTTCTGTTTTACAAGCCAAAAATAGCATCACAAAGAGAATGCTTAAAATTATTCGTTTCATTCTTCCCAAGTATTATAAGGTTCTTTACTTAATTGTGAATTGTAATATTTAATATCTCCTGTGACTTCTTCACCCAGCCATGGTGGTTTAACAAACACTTCATCTTCGGTTATAAGTTCTACTTCAGCAACTATTAATCCTTTATTATCACCAAAAAATTCATCCACTTCAAAAACATGATTCCTAAGGGGAATTTCATATCGAATTTTATCAATTACGCCAAGCTCACAGAGTTTTAAAAGCGATTCTGCTTCTAGTTTTGAAATTTCCTTTTCCCATTCAAACCGCGTTAATCCATCATTTGAAGATTTACCTTTAACCGTAATTATGCCAATATTCTCTTTTAGTCTAACACGAACAGTGCGTTCAGGGTCTCGATTCAAAAAACCTTGCACAATTCGAAATGTGTGACGGGCTTCTTGCCTAAAAGCATCTGAATTAACTAAAAATTTGCGTTCTATTTCTACCATATCCCGTTCCTATGAACATTAAAACCTACTCATTAGTTACTAATTTTTTTATGTCGTATGAAACTATCCGACCCGAAGGATGAGAACCATTTGCTAAAATAACCATACATTCTGCAATTGTGATTGCCGCGATGGATTTATAGTTTTTTAATGCCCCAAAAAACAAGGGGTTTAAAAATTTCATTAGGAGCTTAGCGATATATTCTCCAAATCGTTTTTCCTTCCTATTGCCTCCAATCAAAGAAGGTTGCAAAATATATGTGTTTAATATGTTTTCATCCAAAACAGCTTCCTCCATTCTGCCTTTTGTTCTGTTGTAAAAGATTTTACTTTCTTTATCAGCTCCCAGAGCTGAAACAACCACAAAAGTATTTATGTTATTCTCACTACAAAGTTGGGCAGCCATAACAGGAATACCAAAGTCTATTTGAGTGTAAAGTTCTTCATTGGGCGTTTTCGCTTTTGTCGTGCCTACACAACAAAAAACATCGTCTGCTAAAAACGACTCATTATGCGAAGATAAATCCATTAAATCAATAAGATGTTCATCAATTTTATCATGAATAATACCACAAGGACTTCTTGAAAATAAAGTGATTTTACCATACCTGTCATCACAAAGTAGATGATCTAGCAACAAACCTCCTGTCAATCCTGTTGCTCCTAAAATGATAGCTGTTTTACTCATTTTGAGATGTAATTTCGATAAAGATATTATAAATTTACATGATGCTTAACAATTTTCCCATTCGAAAAATAATCCATGTTGACATGGATGCATTTTATGCATCTGTAGAACAGCTAGACAACCCTAAACTCAAGGGAAAACCTCTTGCTGTTGGCGGTGGTGGTACACGCGGCGTGATAAGCGCGGCAAGTTATGAGGCTCGAAAGTTTGGTGTAAAAAGTGCCATGTCTGGAAATTTAGCCATTAAACTTTGTCCTGAACTCATCTTTGTAAGACCAAATTTTGTACGTTATAATGAAATTTCAAAACAAGTAAAAAAGATATTTTTTGATTATACTGATTTGGTTGAGCCTCTTTCATTAGACGAAGCCTATTTGGATGTCACTGAAAATAAAAAAGGGAACCCCAGTGCTTCACTAATTGCTCAAGAAATACGCCATCGCATTTTTAAGGAAGTTGGGTTAACGGCATCAGCAGGTATTTCAATAAATAAATTTGTTGCCAAAATTGCCAGTGATTTCAATAAACCTAACGGACAAAAGACCGTAAATCCTGAAGAGGTCTTGGCGTTTCTTGAAGTATTAGATATTAGAAAATTCTATGGAATAGGAAAAGTTACGGCAGAAAAAATGTATCAAAAAGGCATTTTCACCGGCGCCGATTTAAAAAGCAAAACCATTGAATTTTTAGAAACTCATTTCGGCAAATCGGGGAAACACTACTATTACATTGTAAGAGGGCAACAGCAAAGCGAAGTAAAACCACATAGAGCACGAAGATCGCTTGCGGCAGAACGCACTTTTAATAACAATCTTACCAGTGAAGTTTTTATGCTTGAAAAACTTGAACGCATTGCCGAAGAGCTCTCGAAGCGTTTAGAACTTAATAAAGTTTCAGGAAAAACGGTAACCTTAAAAATTAAATATAGCGATTTTACTTTACAAACACGAAGTAAGACCTTGCCATACTACGTGAAAAACAAGGCTATCATTTTAGAAACTGCAAAAAACTTATTGTATCAAGATAATTTGAAAGAATCCGTACGCTTATTAGGTATCTCCTTATCTAATTTAAATACTGAAAAGAAAAAAATATTAGAAAAGAAAAGTGTCAGCGTACAATTAAAGTTTGGTTTTTAAACATTTGTAAGTTTTAAAAATAGGCCAAATTAATCCTGTCCGACTACGGCTAAAAATGACGGGCTAAAAACTACAACTTGTAATTTCAGTAACCCTCAAAGTATTCACCATTCCTTTGGCTTGAATTGGCATTGCTGCTAAGCTAATTAGCATATCTCCTTCTTCCAAATAGCCTTTTTTACAAGCAATAGCATTTACGTCCTCAATAGTTTCATCTGTACTTACAAATTTATCATAAAAAAACGCTTTTACTCCCCAAAGTAAATTGAGCTGGGTTAAAATACGCTGGTTAGATGTAAACACTAAAATATGTGCAGATGGTCGCCATGCAGAAATTTGAAAAGCTGTATAACCACTATTAGTTAACGTGGAAATGGCTTTTGCATTAATTTCATTAGCCATATTTGCCGCATGATAGCATATGGATTTTGTGATGTAACGATTGGTTCGAATATGTGGCGGTGATTGCGGCACCATAATTAAATGTGAATCTTCAACACTTTTAATAATATTAGACATTTGCGTAATCACTTCAACGGGATAGCTCCCAACAGAAGTTTCACCTGAAAGCATGACTGCGTCAGCACCATCCATTACAGAATTTGCAACATCATTTACCTCCGCACGCGTAGGTGTAAGACTAGAAATCATAGTCTCCATCATTTGCGTTGCAATAATAACTGGTATTCTAGCTTGTTTAGCACGTAATACCAATTGCTTTTGAATTAATGGCACTTCTTCAGCTGGAATTTCAACACCTAAATCGCCTCGTGCTACCATTAGTCCATCGCAATAGGCCACAATTTTATCAATATTTTTAACCGCTTCTGGTTTTTCTATCTTAGCTATAATTGGGATTTTATGCTCGCTATGTTCATTAATTAATTCTTGTAATTGCATCAAATCTTCAGCATGACGTACAAAAGAAAGTGCCATCCAATCCACTTTTTGTTCAATGGCAAAAATAGCATCTTCAATATCTTTTTCGGTCAATGCCGGTTGCGAAATATCCGTGTTTGGAAGATTTACACCTTTCTTTGATTTTAAAGGTCCACCTTGAATAACGCGCGCTTTAACCTCGCTTTTTTTATCTGTTGAAATGACTTCGAAAATCAACTTACCATCATCTAATAAAATGCGTTCCCCTGGCTTAGCATCTTGTGGAAAACGATCGTAGGTCATATAAACACGATCTTTGGTTCCCAGGAATCGTTCACCTGTAGCAAAAACAATTTCATCATTTTTATTGACTACAGCCTCTTCTTTCATGGTTCCAACTCGCAATTTCGGACCCTGTAAATCACCAAGAATTGCAGCATTATAACCAAACTCTTCATTAAGTGCTCTTATCATCTTTATTCGGGCCTTGACATCGTCATAATCCGCATGCGAAAAATTGATGCGAAATACGTTTACACCTTCATCAAGCATAGCTTTTAAGACTTTTTTACTGCTTGTTGCTGGGCCTAGCGTAGCCACGATTTTTGTTTTTTTTCTTAGTGTTGGCATTAATTAAATATTAGGTTGTCTTTTGATTTCAATTCAAAGACATCAACAGTATAAGCCGCAACAACTTGCGGAATTTCCTGAATTTTATTAAGAATTAATTTTCCATTGATAAAACGGCCATCGGTATCGATCTTCAACAAATAATTTACTTTTTTTAATTCTGGAATTAAGTTATGTGTTCTTGTTATTTTTTGAGAAGCATTAAATAGAGATCCTGAACTCGTCAAGCTCTCTTCTTCTTTTTTACAAATATTAGACACTAAACTCCATGTGATATCTTGATTTATATCATCCCATTCAAAAATAGAATAAGATGAAACTATATATTCAAAATCTAAATCTTTGGAATTTCTTTTTAGATTTATTTTTAAGTGTTTGTTTAATAGGTAGGCCAATCGATAATCTTCAATAGTGCAATGAATTGCCAATAACAAATAGCTGTTTTCTTCAAAATCATCAACAAGAAGTTTATGCAAAGCCATAACTATTCACATTATGAACTGTAAATATAGCACATTAGGACTATATTTATGTATCTCTTATATTAATCTTAACTTAACTTTGTTACGAAAACGTTATCGTAAATAAAATTACAAAAATGCTACGAGACCGCTCGAGAAATTTTACTTTGATAAGCAAAAAATGCACGTTTTGATGCTTTTTCTTCAGCTTTCTTTTTTGAAGTTGCTCGTGCTTTTGAAATGACTTTATTATTGATAGAAAGCTTTACTGAAAAGTGACGAAGTTCATCTTTACCTGTATCTTCATAGACATGATAATCAAAGCTCTTTTTTTCTTTTTGACACCATTCAATAAGCAAGCTTTTGTAGCTAATAACTTTC
>JAGSHF010000095.1 GCA_023954685.1 Flavobacteriaceae bacterium
ATATTTGGTTCCTAATGGGTATAGCGGCTTGACTATATTTCCGTTTGTGATCTTAAAAAACAAAAGATTAGTCAAAGATGATTGCTTGATTAATCATGAACGCATCCATATTCGGCAACAATGGGAACTATTAATTCTGCCTTTTTATATTATTTATGGTATTGAGTTTTTAATTCGATTGAATCATTACAAAAATTAGACGATGGCTTATCGTAATATTTCTTTTGAACGGGAGGCTTACCAAAACGAAAATAATTTGACCTATTTAAAGTCTCGGAAGTTTTGGGGATTTTTAAAGTATCTTCGCAGCCATGAATTTTCAGCTTGATATTATTAATCAAAAAATAGAACTGCCGACTCATCCTAACATGAGTTTATATATCAAGCGTGAGGATAAAATTCATCCGTTTATTTCGGGAAATAAATACCGAAAATTAAAATATAACTTTCTTGAAGCAGCAGGTTTAAATCAGGATTCTGTTTTAAGTTTTGGGGGTGCGTATTCCAATCATATTGCAGCGGTTGCGGCAGCTGGTAAAGTTTCTGAAATTAAAACAATTGGCGTGATTAGAGGGGAGGAGTTAGAGGATAAACTTCATGAAAATGCTACATTATCATTTGCGAAATCATGTGGTATGCAATTGAAATTTGTAAGTAGAACCGATTATAAATTAAAACATACTGCATCATTTATTGATAAACTGCATCAAGAATTTGGCGATTTCTATTGCATACCAGAAGGCGGTACCAATGCATTGGCTGTAAAAGGGTGTGAAGAAATTTTAACCGAAACTGATGCCGATTTCAATTTTATTTGTTGTGCGGTTGGTACTGGCGGCACCATTTCTGGATTAATTAATGCTTCAAATTCAAATCAGAAAATTCTTGGATTTCCGGCCCTAAAAGGAGACTTTTTACAAAATGATATTAGTAAATTTGCAGCTGCAAAGCATTGGGAATTAATTTCCGACTATCATTTTGGGGGTTATGCTAAAATAAATTCGAGTCTAGTGGAGTTTATTAATAAGTTTAAATCTCAAAACCAAGTGCCATTAGATCCTGTTTATACCGGAAAAATGATGTATGGTATTTTTGACATGATAGAAAAGAATTATTTTCCAGAAAACGCTAAAATTCTTGTTATTCATACCGGAGGATTGCAAGGTATAGAAGGCATGAATGCATTATTGAAAAAGAAAAAATTACCTATAATTGATTAGTTTGATACAACGTATTATTGTCATATTCATTTTCGGTTCATTGGTGTTGAGCTGTGGTTCTAGCCGTAAGAAAAACACCAAAAAATACCCACCTAGAGAAGCCGTTGTTATGCCGTCTAAAGGAAATACTAAGACCGCTGAATTACCAAAAGTAAGTGAGAAGACTAAAAGTCCCACTATTACAAGTACGTCTCATTATATAGAGGTGTATAAAAATATTGCCATGAAGGAGATGCAGGATTATGGCATTCCTGCAAGCATTACTTTGGCGCAGGGCATTTTGGAATCTGGCTCAGGAAAAGGGCGTTTAGCCGTTCAAGCCAATAATCATTTTGGGATAAAATGTCACGGATGGAAAGGCGGTAAAATTTATCATGACGATGATAAAAATCAAGAGTGTTTTAGAAAATACAGATCTGCAGAAACATCATTTAAAGATCATTCTGAATTCTTATCGGGTAGGTCACGTTATGCCAATTTATTTAAACTTAGAAAATCTGATTATAAAGGTTGGGCTAAAGGGCTAAGAAAAGCTGGTTATGCCACAGATAAGCGCTATCCACAAAAATTAATAAGTCTCATAGAAACGTATAACTTGGACGACTATGATCGTATGGTTTTAAAGGATAAATATGTGCCTGTTGTAACGCAGCCACAGTCCAAAAATTCAGTGAATTTAAAAACACATACGGTTATTGAAGGGGATACATTATATTCTATTTCCAGGCGATATGGACTTAGTATTGAGACTATTCAATCATTGAATAATTTAAGAGATAGTACTATAAATGTTGGACAAGTTTTAAAACTAAAATCTAACTATAATCAATAAATATTTATGAACTATAAAAGAAGCAGTGCCTTATTTGCACAAGCCGAATCTGTAATTCCTGGAGGGGTTAATTCACCTGTTAGAGCTTTTAAAGCAGTTGGAGGAACTCCAATTTTTGTAAAGGAAGCAAAGGGAGCGTATTTGTATGATGAAGATGGTAATGTTTTAATAGACTATATCAATTCTTGGGGACCCATGTTGTTGGGTCATGCTTTTGAACCTGTTGTTAATGCAGTGGTTGAAAAAGCAAAAAAAGGAACATCATTTGGTATGCCTACTGAAATTGAAACACAAATTGCGGAATTGGCGGTTTCAATGGTGCCTAATATTGATAAAATACGGTTCGTAAATTCAGGAACTGAAGCTTGTATGAGTGCCGTACGTTTGGCAAGAGGATTTACAGGTAATGATAAGATTATTAAATTTGCGGGTTGTTATCACGGACATTCCGATTCGTTTTTAATTCAAGCGGGAAGTGGTGCTGTGACATTTGGAAGCCCAAATAGTCCGGGCGTTACAGAGGGTACAGCAAAGGATACGTTACTTGCAAATTACAACGATATAGATCATGTAAAAGCACTTGTTAAAGCCAATAAAAATGAAATAGCCTGTATCATTATTGAGCCAGTAGCTGGGAATATGGGTTGTATCCCGCCTAAGGGTAATTTTCTTCAGGAGCTTCGTAATTTATGTGATGACAATGGAATATTACTGATTTTTGATGAGGTGATGACGGGGTTTCGTTTGGCAAAAGGCGGAGCGCAAGAATTGTTTAATGTGGATGCAGATATTGTTTGCTTTGGAAAAGTTATTGGTGGCGGATTACCAGTAGGTGCATTTGCAGGACGTCACGAGATCATGAACTATTTAGCCCCCTTAGGCCCTGTTTATCAAGCAGGAACTTTAAGTGGGAATCCATTAGCAATGGCAGCGGGACTTGCTATGCTAAACGAAATAAATGCTGATGAAAAGTTGTTTGTTAGATTAGAAGCAAAGACGAAATATTTGCATGAGGGTATTTCAAGAGTACTAAAAGCAAATAATGTAATTCACACGATCAACAGAGTAGGGTCTATGATTTCTGTACATTTTTCTGAAGATGAGGTTGTTGATTTTGAAAGTTCAGCCAAAGGCAATAATGAGCGTTTTAAGACGTTTTTCCATGGTTTATTAAATCAAGGGATTTATATAGCGCCTAGTGCTTTTGAAACTTGGTTTATTACAGATGCCTTATCTTATGAGGATCTGGATAAAACCATTAACGCTATAGATAAAACCGCCAAGACACTTTAAAATAGATGGTGGGCATTATACTATATAATGCCCACCAATAAAAACAAACAAACTATTCAATCAATTTAATTATTCAATTTTCTTCCGGATTTTCTCTTTTTTTGTTTTAGCGATTTCTCCCATTTTTTATACTGAGCTTCATTTAAAATAGATTTTAATTCCGCTTTAGTTTCAATTTTTTGATCTAGACTGGCATTCATTCTTTTAAACTTATCCGCTTTCGTGGGTTTTGATGTTGAATTATTTTTCGCATCCCTTTTTACTTGACGATCATTGAGTTTTTTTAAGAATACTTGATGAACTTCATTTTGTTGTGATTCGGTTAAATCCAGATTCAAGGTCATTCGTTTACTTTGTAAAGTCGCCATTTCTTCAGGCGAAAAATCATTAGATTTTGATCTTTGCTCTTTATGTTGTGCTAGTATACTTATACTAAAAACGAGTGTAGCAATTAAGATTAAATTTTTCATGTGCAATTATTTTATGTTTAGCCTTTTGACTCCAAAAGTTAGCGTTGGTTTAATTTGAACCATTATTTCGCTCACTCAAAAGGCTTCAAAACAAAAATGGCTTCTCAATTGAGAAGCCATTTTTAAATGCGTTAATATTGAATTTATTTGGGATCCAAAATCGTGTTAATACGCTCTACGGCATCACGTAAATGTATTCTGCTCATATTGTCGCCAGAACGACTAATACCAGCGTTAATAGATCGTTTAAGAGTGTTTAATTCTGCCCGAACAACAGCTCTAATATCAGATTGGTTGACGTTGACATTTGTTCTGTTTACAAACCTTCTAAACCGTGCTGGAATAGGAGCTTGGTCTTCAGTCATTAAATAATTCATTCTATCTAAATAGGCGCGTTGGAGGTTCCTTCTGTAGATATCAATTTTCTTTCCGGTTTTTAACTCGCTCCAAATACCATTTCTTAAATCTGTCATCATACTATCAAATGCATAAGCATTTGATCCGTTTATGGCTTCGTTTTCTGTCATTCTAGCCATTCTACCAAAATCCAATAATTTATTTAAGGTTCGAGATTGCATTGTTCTAATGCGTTCAATTTGTCCGGCACTTTCTACTTTGTTCAATATTTCCGTATCAATTAGCCACGTTGGTGTTTCAAATAATTCATCGTTTAGAAAGGTTAAACAATTTTTTTGATGTGCTTTATCTACATGTGTGTAAACAGCACCTTCTTGATCTGCAGTTTTATTATGCTCGTATACACCACCAATATTGGTTGTGACATGCCCCATATATCTACTAAACTGATTTACGACGTGACCATACATTTCTTCTAGATCGTCATAGTCTTCTCCAGCTTCAGTAGTCCATTTTAGTAAATTGGGCACAATACGCTTTAAGTTTTTAATCCCATATGCACTGGCTAATATTGCATCATCACCTAAATCCTCTGTTTGAGCACTTGGGTCAATTGAACCACTTGGTGCAAATCGATACATAGGGTCGTTTTCATGTTCCGTTATCCAAGAATTAAGCGTTTGCTTTTCATCTTGAGCTGTTTCGGCATCTAATATTGGGCGGTAACCCCATTTGATAGCATGTTTGTCATAAACACCAATATTTGGCATTAAAGCAACGCCAACATCTTCAGGTTGTGCGACATAATTAAAACGGGCATAATCCATTATAGAAGGTGCTGTACCATATTTTTTAGTGAATTCAGGGTTGCGCAAATCTTCAACTTTATAAGCACTGCTACTTCCCATATTATGAGGTAAACCGAGTGTATGACCTACTTCATGAGAAGAAACAAATTTGACTAATTCACCCATAACTTCATCGTTGAAGCCAACCATTTGAGCTTCTGGATTTATTGCTGCTGTTTGAACAAAGAACCAACCTTGTAATAAGCTCATGACATTATGATACCAACCAATATCACTTTCAAGTATTTCTCCAGATCGAGGATCACTAATATGGGGTCCATATGCATTTTGTATTGGTGAAGCGAAATAACGAATAACCGAATACCTAGCATCTTCTGGACTCCATTCTGGGTCTTCTTCAGGAGTTGGTGGGTCTTTTGCTATAATAGCATTTTTAAAACCAGCGGCTTCAAAAGCTACTTGCCAATCATTAACACCTTGTTTTAAATATTTACGCCATTTCATTGGTGTAGCAGGATCAATATAATAGACAATCTGTTTTTTAGGCTCTACTAACTCACCTCTTTTAAATTTCTCTATATCTTCATCTTTAACTTCCAGTCTCCAACGATCTAAGAATCTAACCGTTTCACTTTCTTGATTATCTAATCCGTAATCTACTTGGCCACTAGTAAACCATCCAACGCGTTTATCATAAATACGTTTTTTCATAGGGACTTCAGGAAGTAAAAGCATCGAATTGTTGATTTCAATGGAAATAGTTCCCGTACTAGAATTAGAAGGAGCTGCACTTGCGGCATAGGTTTTTACATGGCGAGCTTCAATATTGATTGGGTAACTTTTAACGCTTTCAATAAATGATTTATTTGCTTCTAATCTTGTGACTTTATATTGACGACGTTTATTACTAGGCATTCCTAATGCCTTTATATCTTTTTCAAAAAGCTCTGTAACGTCAATGACTGTTGCTGTTGAATCTTTATTAAATGCTTTTATTGGGAAAGTATATAATACGGGTTCAAAGTTTGAATTGACAACGGCCTGATGAATAGGCAAAGAATCTGCTGCAACTATAGAATGCGATACGACTCTAAGGACTACTTTCTTTTCTTTTTTCTGCCAGCGCAAAACTTGCTCATTTTGTGATTCTCCACCAAATCCAATACCTGTAGCGGTTTTAGAAATACGAGTAACCATCAACATTTCTTTTTCAAACATATTATCCGGAATTTCATAGAAGAATTTCCCATCAAGTTTGTGAACGGTAAATAAACCTTCATCACTTTTAGCATCTTTGGTGATTACTTTATTGTAAGGCTGAATATCACCTTTCTTTGGTTTAGGTTTTGCTGATTTTGCTGCTTCATTTTTTTTCGCGATTTCAGCTTCTTTTGCTTTTTTTGACGTGTTACAAGAGAATATAATTAGCGAAAGGGCGACGAGCGATACTTTAAAGATTGTACGTTTCAAATTACTTGATTTTTGGTTAAGCCCGTGAAAATAATAAAACTCAAAGGTTTTAAATGGAAATATTGAATATTTTAGAATTTTTTAACTAATCGATTTATTAGTAAAATCAAAAAATGCGCGTTAGCGCATTTTTTATAAACTGAATTATTTTGATTTTGTCTAATCTAAAGAACTAATATAAGCTTCAATTAAGTCATAACCTTCGTCGTGAACCATTGTAGTTCCAATAAAAGGCATGCTCCACCCAGGAAGATATACTCCCATTCTTCCTTCAATACTGTTGCCGCTTTCAACAATGTTTGTGTTTTCTAGAGGCGTTTCATATCTTAAGTCTAACAGTGATTCTTGATCACAAAAACCACCTGGTGAGTGACAATGGGCGCAATTGACGTCAAAATAAGACCTAGCGCGCTGGTTTAATGTTAAGCTTTCATCTTCCCAATTGGGAAGGGCGGCGATTGTGTTTGGATCTGGAGCGTTTAATAAATGTCCATTATTAATGAATTTTTGCAACTGATTTTCACCGTCTACTTCAAAATTCATGTTACGTAATTTTGGGCCTAGAGCAACAATATCACCTGCGTTGCTATGACATTTAATACAATCGGCATTTGAAGGTACAATGTAATTAGTTGACATGTCTTCGCCTTCTGCATTTACCCATGCCACAGGTACTGTATGCTCTGCATCGGTTAAAGTTGCATCGGATTGTGTGTCGTTCCATTTATAATTCCCTAGTAACCAGGCATCATTTTTTCTTATAAGAACGCGAGTCTCAATTATTTTTTTGCCTAAGCTTAGATTGGTTTCATCTAAATTGTAAAAGAATGTTTTTGCAATAAGTGTTCCGTTGGGAAACATAGGGAATCCATCTCCATCATATGCCATACTTAAGTCTTCCGGTAAAGCAATTAATCTTAATTTACTGGCATAATCGGTAAAAAGGGGTGTTATTATTTCATATTTAAAGGCTTTTGAGCTGATGTTTAAATTACTCAAACTGCCCGTAAAAATATTGAGATCAGAAAGGTTTGTTAAGAATTCTGGAATAACAGGACTAGCATTGGTAGTAAATCTCAACACTGTACTTAACATACTAACATTGTCGATAGAACAAATGGCTTGTACTGAAAATTCATAAGTTGTATTGGGTTGTAGCCCTGTAACACTGAGATTAGAACCTGTTACATTCTCAGAAACAGAAGGCATTGAACCACTAGGTCCACCGTTTACTAAAACATCTTGAGAGCTTGTACTATTCCAACTTAACAAAGCACTATTGTGCGTAATATCTGTGGCATTTAAGCTGGTTGGAGTTGCACATTCTATAGTTGTATTGTCATCATTGTTTGAACAAGCTGATATACATATTAAAAGAAAAATAATAAGACCGAGGCGTTTCATGGTTTTATAATTTAATAATAGTCTTGCGAAAATAGCTAAAAAGCCAAAAGAACACCTGTTTATTCGGTAGAAAGCCAATTACTTCTGTGAGATAACGTTTTTGTATTTATATAGTTATCGTAAGACTGAATCATTTTTTTATATCTTGTAGATGATATTAATCATGAATTTATGGCAAACTGGTTATATGTTTTAATTCTTGTTATGATTGCTTATTGTGTAATAAGCATTGCATTGTATTATTTACAAGATTATATGTTGTTCAAGCCTGAAAAACTTAGTGAAGATTTTCAATTTCATTATGATAACCAAAATACAAAGGAATATTTTTTGGAGACTCGTGATGGCGCTACAATAAATGGATTGTTGTTTAAGAGTAAAGATCAACCCAAAGGCATGGTACTATATTTAAAAGGAAATTCGAAAAGTATAAAAGGCTGGGGTAAATTTGCCGTAGATTTTACTCGGCATGGGTATAGTGTGTTTATGGTGGATTATCGAGGTTTTGGAAAAAGTACTGGACGACGTTCGCAAAAAGCAATAAAGCGTGATTTACAAGTTATATATAATAAAATTAAAGAGAAAATGTCAGAGGAGCATATCATTTTGTATGGGCGATCTCTCGGATCTGGATTTGCAACCAAATTAGCCTCTATGAATAATCCAAAAATGTTGATTTTGGATGCGCCATATTATAGTTTGACAAAAGTAACAGGACGCTATATGCCATTCATGCCTTTATCTTTACTTATGAAGTATCCTTTGCCAACATACAAATGGTTGAAATATGTGCAGTGTCCAATTCACATAATTCACGGAACCCAGGATAAATTGATACCATTTAAAAGCAGTATAAAATTATCTAAAATAAAACCGAAGCTAACCAAATTACATACTGTAATTGGAGGAGGACATAAGAATCTAAATAATTTTGAATCGTACCACAAAATGTTAGATGAGATATTAACCCAAGATCCTAAAGATTTTGATTTTTCAACAACAAGTATAAATGTCATTCATTCAGCAAAGAAAAATAAAGCAAAAGCTTAAGATACTTTTAAGTGTAGCCCTGTTATTATATGTTATGATTAGTACGTCACTCTATTTTTTGCAGGAAAAACTTCTTTTTAGACCTACAGAATTATCACAAAATCATAAGTATGAATTTAATCATGATTTTGAAGAGGTCTTTATTAAGGCTGAAGATGGCGCTGTCATTAACGCTATACATTTTAAAGTCGTTAACCCGAGAGGTGTCATTTTATATTTTCATGGTAACAAAGGAAATTTAAAACGTTGGGGGCGTATCACCGAATATTTTGTAGAAAAGCATTATGATGTATTTGTTATGGATTATCGGTCTTATGGAAAAAGTATAGGCGCATTAAGCGAAACACTCTTATATAGTGACGCACAGCTGTGTTATGAGTATCTGGCTGCTCTATATGAGGAATCTGCAATTAATGTTTATGGAAGATCTTTAGGTTCTACTTTTGCAACCTACGTGGCAAGCAAAAATAGTCCTAATCAACTTTTTTTAGAAACCCCGTTTTACAGTATTGTAGATGTCGTTAAATCCCGATTGCCTGTAATACCTGTAAAACAAGTTTTAAATTATGAATTTCCTTCATATCAATTTATTACTGATGTAAAATGCCCTATTACTTTATTTCATGGGACGTCCGATGGGGTTGTGCCCTTGTCATCTGCTCAGAAACTAATAGATAGTATGTCATCGCGCTCGATTAATTTTGTAATCATTCCAAAAGGTTCACATAATAATTTGGACCGCTTTAAAGCCTACCATCAAGCGATTGACAATGCACTTTAGTATCAATAATTAATTATTATCACGCCAATTCTCTTAAAGAAGTTATAAAATAGATCTAATTCTGTTAAAGATTTCTAAAAGCCTGTAACATAGCATGGTTTATGAAGTCTATTAAGTAACAAGTAAAATCAAAACAATCAAATCAAAACAATCAAATTATGTACAAATTATCATTAATTAGCGGAATATTGTTGACGTTTACAACAGTCGCTGCAGCAAGCACAAACCCAAATTTTATAGAAAGCGAACTCGAAATTATTGAGTTAGAATCAAATTTATTTGAAAATTATAATGACGAATCTTTAAATGTGAATGATATTCATGTTGTGGAATTGGAAGAAGAAGTAGAAATAGATTTTGATGTGACCGCACATTTACCAGAAAAATTCAATGCTTTAGAAGGAAAGAATGACATTGACTGGAGTTCAGTTGAGCTTATTGAATTGGAAGAAGACATAGAACTGGGATTCAACACAAAGTCTCATTTACCAGAAAATTTCAACCCTTATAAAGGAATGTTTTGTAACAAACAAAAACACGTAGTAGTAGTGAGTGTTTACTAAATTCATAAATTTAGTAAAGTGAACGTCGGTAGTTAATTCTACCGGCGTTTTTTATTACAAATGTTTTGTTATTTTTTTACTTAATGGTTGGGTTGCTGAATAGAAATAATCAATAAGTAGCCCTTCTTTGTTGATAAAGTATTTTTGAAAATTCCATTTTACAGAAGAATCTATGCTCCCATTTAAAGATTTTTTTGTCAACCATTGGTACAATTCATGTTGACTTTGACCTTTAACGTCAATTTTTTCAGTCATTAAAAAATCAACTCCATAATTGCTAGTACAGAAATTTTTAATTTCCGATGCTGATCCGGGTTCTTGACTACCAAATTGATTAGAAGGAACTCCTATGACCATAAGTTGGTCCTTATATGTTCTATATAACTCTTGTAGACCTTTATACTGATTCGTAAAGCCACATTTTGAAGCTACATTTACAAATAAAATATTTTTTCCCTTAAAATCTGCAAGATCAATTTTATGGCCTATTAAGGAGTTGATTTTTATCTCATATATTGGTGATAATGGCAATGATGAAGACCGAGATTTTTTAAATAAAGCAAACATAAAAGTGAGGCAATTAATAACCAAATTAAATACATCTAAGAATATTAAGGCCTATGTCTGAACTAGGCAGCCAAAGGTTTCCCTTTTAAACGTTTTTCTACTTTCTTTTTAATAGCAGTCAATCGCTTCATAATATCCATAATTTTGTCATCCTTTTTTGTTTTATAAATTTCATTTAGAGCTAATATTAAAGTTTTAGCTTCTCTAGAAATTTTAATACGATCACTCGTACTTAAGGATTTAAGTTTAGTTTGTTCGAATTCAAGGGCCTTTTGAATAGTGTCATCCATAATGTGGCGATTTTGTTTTTTTTTGCGCTTCTTTGTTTAATACAAAAAAAGAAGACTTAATTAAATGGTTGAAATTTAGCACCAAACAATTTTTACATGGTGTTGAAAAAAATTTAAAGCTAACTTCTTATCAATATTTCGTCGTATAAAGATGAAATTCCTTACAAAATTAATTAAAGTATTAGACTTACAATTGCTATAAGAATTATAAATTTTTTAGTGATGCGTTAAATATTTCAAAATATTAATGGATGCTAATATATTGATTTAAAGTTAAATTTGAAATATTTTTTGTATACGTTCATGAAATGTCTCTATATCAAACTTAGAATATATCCAGCAATAGCAGCGCTTAAGACAATAAAAGCACTGTTAATTTTTTTAAAATAAAAGACAAAAATAACACTTGTAATAGCAATAAGTGATGTTTTCCAGTCGGTTAAACTTTCTTTGCCCATTTCAATACAGACTACAAATATTAAGGCAACCGCGCCTACATTTACGGCATCTAAAAAACTACTAACACTTTTCGATTTGCGCATTTTTGGGATTATCGGGTTCAGAATTAAAACAAAAATAAAGGAGGGGAGAAATATGCCAATTGTGGCGGCAAGAGCCCCTGTGACCCCGTTCATCTGCCAGCCAATAAAGGTTGCTGTAGATAATACTGGACCTGGTGTAATTTGTCCTACGGCAATAGCATCAATTAAAGTTTGACGGGTGAGCCATCCATTAGCTACCAGCTCTGTATCGAGAAATGCAAATAATACATAACCACTGCCATATAGAATGGCACCAACTTTAAGAAAGGTGAGGAATATTTTAAAACTACCAATGTTTACAGGATTTAATCCATTAAATAGAA
>JAGSHF010000004.1 GCA_023954685.1 Flavobacteriaceae bacterium
GTGTAATGGCTTTAGTCCATTTTTTTTGATATCCGTAGGTGTCACCTAACAATTCAATAGCATTTATATCGTTGGAATTAGTCTCTAAGTAATTCTGAATACTACGTTCTGCCTGATCATATTTTTTATTTTCAAACATGGGTGATACCTTCTCGCTTAGATTTTGCCCAAACGAAAACAGTGGAACCAATAAAAAAATCCAAATTATTTTCATTATTATATATAGTCGAAAAGGCTAATATAATCTTTCTTCAATTCTTAAAAAAGAATTACATTGACTTGACCTTAGCCAAGAATAATTGAAATATTCATTTTTGGAATAACTTTTGAAAGTAGCTTTTTAGAAAATCATTATTTATGAAAAACACCATCATCTTCTTTATGATTCTAATATTTGCCAATATGTCTCACGCTCAAAATAACGACTATAATGCGCAATGGAAAAAAGTGCAACAATTTGAATTGGACGGTTTACAAAAATCGGCATTAGAGATTGTAAATGCCATAGCTGTAAAAGCAAAAAAAGATGGGAATAATAATCAAATAATAAAAAGTTTAATCTATAAAAGTAAGTTTATTTTATTACTTGAAGAAGATGCGCAGCTCAATATCATTTCTAATTTTAAAACTGAAATAGCAGTAAGTAAATTTCCTGTAACTAACATCTTAGAAGGCGTCTTAGCCAATTTATACTGGCAATATTTTAAGGAAAACAGATATAAATTTTACAACCGCACCCAAACTGCTGAAAAAGTTGACAAAAACGATTTTAGAACATGGGATTTAAACACCTTATTTAATGAAATTCAGGAACATTACCAGTGTTCACTAGAACAAAGTTTAAAGCTGCAATTAGAACCTTTAAAAAACTATGACGCCCTATTAATACTTCAAGAGAACTCAAAAACATATCGTCCTACTCTATATGATTTTCTTGCACATAATGCTCTAAAATTTTACAAAACCGATGAAAACAGCATCAATAAACCGGCTTACAAATTTGAAATTGACCAAGCATCCTATTTAAGCGATGCGACAACATTTTCACAATTAAACATAGCGTCAAAAGATTTAACATCCTTACAATTAAAAGCGTTAAAACTATATCAAGACTTAATTAGATTTCATCTTAAAGACAACACACCTTTTGCATTAGTTAATGTTGACATTGACAGGCTAAAATTTGTAAAACAACATGCCACTTTTGCTAACAAAGATTCCCTTTTTCAAAAAGCATTAACAACACAGAGCGCACGTTATAAAACACATGAAGTTTCTGGTTTATATGATTTTGAAAGTGCACAATTGCTTTTCCAACAAGGCAGTACATTTCAACCTATCACCCATGAAACTCATCGTTGGCAACTTAAAGCTGCTGTTGAGCTATGTGATGCTGTAATTCAGAAATTCCCAAAAAGTAAAGGCGCTGAAAATTGCAGCATGTTAAAATCCAAAATACTCGCGCCTTCATTACAGATCACTTCAGAATCTTTTCTTCCAAATGAAAAAGATGCAAGACTTTTAATCCATTATAAAAATCATGAATCACTTCAATTTAAGGTACTAGAATTGAATAGAAATGCATATCAAAATTTCAAAAAAATCTATAATAAAAAAGAACAATTTACATTTATAAACAGGCTGAAAACGGCAAAACAATGGGATAGTAAACTAAGGAATGACAATGATTATCAAATCCATAGCACCGAAGTACTCCTTCCCGCTTTAAGCCATGGTTACTATGTTATTATGGCAACACCTGTGGATGGAACTAACAATACATTTGCATATACTACCATTCAAATTAGTGATATGGCACTGGTAGAACGCAGCAGTCCTCATCATCAAGTTTATCAACTTATTGATCGTAATGATGGAGCGCCTATTAATAATGCTAAAATTACACTTCATTATAAACAAAACAATCTTACCGAACGAACCGAGTATAAAACCACAAACAGTAGGGGTGAAATTAATGTTTCCAAAACCAAAGATCGCTATTGGAACTTAAGTCTTGAAGTCGCCCATAATGACCAGAAGACCTATTTTGACAATTATCGTATTTACGGTTCTTATAGAGAGACACAAGACAAAGAACAGTACAAAGGTTTCGTTTTCACAGACCGCAGTATTTATAGACCTGGACAAACAGTGTTCTTTAAAGCCATTGCAATAAAAACCGAAGATGGAAAATCAAATATAATTCCCAATGAATTATTTCACATAGAGATAAATGACCCTAATTACGATGAAGTAACATCGCTAAAGTTAAAATCGAATGAATTTGGATCTGTTTCTGGTGAATTTGTCATTCCAGACGGACGTTTAAATGGCCAATACAATATCAGTTTTAATTCCGATTCGAATCATACGAATGTTAAGACAGAATATTATTTTTCTGTGGAGGAATACAAACGCCCAATGTTTGAGGCACAATTTACACCTATTTCTGACTCTTTTAAAATTCATGATTCTGTTATTGTAAAAGGCAACGCGCTAGCTTATGCCGGAAGCCATATAACCGATGCCAAAGTGATATATCGCGTGTATAGAAAAGTACAGTACCCGCGCTGGTATTACCGGTATCGTCCTTGGATTGAGGGTGAGTCGCAGGAAATAACACATGGTGAAACCAGTACGGATGCCTCTGGCAATTTTGAAATTACTTTTATGGCTTTACCGGATGAAAGTGTTGAGAAAGACCATCTGCCCATTTTTAATTATGAAATTGAAGCAGAAATTACAGATATTAATGGTGAAACTCGCAGTGTAACCACTATAGTAAATATAGGATACCATGCATTAACAGCACAGTTAGGCCTAGACTCAAAATTAGATAAGACTCAAAAAAATCATGAACTTACTATAGATACCAAAAATCTTAACGGTGAATTTGTTGCTGCAAAAGGGCGTATTAAAATTTATAAACTTAAAGCACCTCAAACTACGGTAAGACCTAGACCTTGGAAAGCACCCGATTATCAAGATTTCACTGAAGCTCAATTTAAAACACTATTTCCTAATGAAGCGTATTTAAATGAAGACAATCCTGACAATTGGAAAAAAGATGACCTGGTTTTTGAATCCAATTTTAATACAGAAACTAGTAAGATCCTTCAACTAGGCAACATTGAAAGATGGACTTCTGGACAATATAGTATTGTATTAGAAACCCAAGATAAATTTGGTCAAACAGTAAAAGACGAAATAAAAACAATCCTGTTTAGCCCAAAGGATAAAGTACTTTCTGATCAGCAATTGTTTAGCATAACGACAGACAAAACCAGCTACAAAATTAATGATGAAGCGGTTATTACTTTAGCATCTGCAACTAACATAAATGTTACGATTAATATTGAAAAGGACAAGAAGATTGTAAATTCTTATGTGATTTCATTAAACAACTCCAAACAGACACTTAAAATTCCAGTGACCTCAGCGGATTTAGGCGGATTTGCCATACATTATAGTTTTGCTGTCTTTAATAGTTTTCATGCTCAAACTTTAGCCATTAAAGTACCTTATCCTAAAACTGAATTGGATATCGAAACGCTAAGCTTTAGAAATAAACTGCAACCCGGAACTGATGAAACCTGGAGATTTAAAATTAAAGGCCCAAAAGGTGAAAAAGTATCTGCTGAATTATTAGCCAGCATGTATGATGCTTCTTTAGACCAATTTAAAGCGCATGATTGGCAATTTAACCCCATATTTAATCAAGTATATTCTACCGTATTTAGCAGTTCGACGCAACAGTCATTTGGAAAAACCAATTTTAGAACCCATCAAAACAATTCTGCCAGTACCAGTTTCTATGGGCAAAAATATGATCATTTTAATTGGTTTGGATTTAATTTTGGAACGAACCAAAATGTGCGAATAAGAGGTTATGCATCGGCAAAAATGGTTGCAGACTCAGAAGGAGAAGAAGAAGCTATCATAATCGAAAACATAGCGGTACCATCAGCTCTTCCAGTAGACGAAAAGGAAAGCACCGATTTCTCAGGAGTATCCATTCGTAAAAACCTTCAAGAAACCGCTTTTTTCTTCCCCAATCTACAAACCGACAAAGATGGTAATGTGACCTTCAGTTTTACTTCACCAGAGGCCTTAACCAAATGGAAACTTCAGTTGGTTGCCCATAGCAAAACCTTAGAAAGTGTGACGACTAGTTTGGAAACTGTAACCCAAAAAGAACTAATGGTCATTCCAAATGCCCCGCGCTTTTTACGTCAGGGCGATCGCATTAGCATCAGTACCAAAATTGCCAATCTTTCAGGTAAAAACCTAGCCGGACAAGCCATTTTACAATTGTATGATGCACTTACTGGAGATGCCATTGATTCTCAACTTGACAATTCTATAAATCAAAAGCCCTTCGAAGTGAAAGCCAATGGCAATACTCAAGTCTCCTGGCAATTGAACATTCCAGATAACATTCAAGCTGTTCAATACAAGATCATCGCAAAAGCGGGTGATTTTAGTGATGGTGAGCAAAATGTACTTCCGGTACTATCCAACCGAATGTTGGTCACCGAAACCTTACCCATGTGGATTAAAAGCAATGAAACACGAACTTTTACCCTAGATAGGTTAAAAATTAATTCATCTTCTACACTAAAGCATCATAAACTAACGCTTGAAATGACTTCAAATCCTGCTTGGTATGCTATTCAAACCTTACCCTATTTAATGGAATATCCATATGATTGTAACGAGCAAACATTTTCTCGCTTTTATGCGAATGCTTTGGCCAGTCATATTGCCAATTCTAACCCTCGTATTCAAGACGTATTTAATCAATGGCGAAATTCGGATGCACTTATTAGCAATCTCGAAAAAAATCAAGATTTAAAATCAGTGCTTATTCAGGAAACACCTTGGCTACGTGATGCACAAAGCGAAACTGAACAAAAAAAGCGTATGGCATTGCTTTTTGATTTAAACAAAATGAATAATGAATTGGAAACTGCTATATCAAAACTAAAAAATAATCAGTCATATTCCGGAGCGTGGCCATGGTTTAATGGCGGTAGCGACAATCGCTTTATAACACAACATATAATAACTGGATTCGGTCATCTTAAGAAACTTGGTGTCACTTTGAGTGGAGCAGAAGAAACGCAATCAAATATGATTAAAAAGGCAGTCAACTACTTAGATCAAGAATTCGTAAAAGAATACAACGACATTAAAAAATACGATGCCAACATTGATTTAAATAAGGACCATTTAAGTTACACCCAACTCCATTATTTATACATGCGAAGCTTTTTTAGTGACATTAAGAAATCTAAAGAAGTTGAAGACATTATAACTTTCTATCATACGCAAATCAAGAAGTATTGGTTACACCGCTCCTTATATGCTAAAGGGTTAATGGCATTGGTTGTTTACCGCTTAGACGATGCATCTACTTCGGCTAAAATTTTAAAATCCTTAAAAGAAAACAGCATCACTTCAGACGAACTTGGCATGTATTGGAAAGCAAATACGAATTCCTGGAATTGGTATCAAGCCCCTATTGAAACACAGGCTTTATTGATTGAAACATTTTCAGAAATTGAAAACGATACAGAGACCATTGACAACCTTAAAATCTGGTTGCTTAAACATAAGCAGACCAATCAGTGGAAAACTACTAAAGCCACTAGTGAAGCTGTTTATGCTTTATTACTTCAAGGTAGTGATTGGCTGAGTGTCACTGAGATGGTTGATGTTATAATTGGCGGTCACGCTATTACCTCTTCTAAATTAGACAATGTAAAAGTGGAAGCTGGCACTGGTTATTATAAAACGAGTTGGAACGCAACAGAAATTAAACCAGAAATGGCTGATGTAAAACTAACCAAAAAAGGTAAAGGTATTGCTTGGGGAAGTTTGTACTGGCAGTATTTTGAGGATCTAGACAAGATTACCTCATCAGAAACACCATTAAAATTGAATAAAAAACTATTCCTTAAATCGAATACCAATACGGGCGAACAAATTTCAGAGATTACAGAAAATACAATGTTGAAAGTTGGTGATTTGGTTCGTGTTCGTATTGAGTTAAGAAGCGATAGAAACATGGAGTTTATACATATGAAAGACATGCGTGCCTCGGGATTAGAGCCTGTAAGTGTTTTATCACAATACAAATGGCAAGATGGTTTGGGCTATTATGAAAGCACTAAAGATGCCTCTACCAATTTCTTTTTCGACTATTTACCAAAGGGTGTTTATGTATTTGAATACGATCTTCGAGTGAATAATGCTGGAGAAATGAGCAATGGCATTGCAAGCATACAAAGCATGTACGCCCCCGAGTTTAGCAGTCATAGTGAAGGTGTTAGCATTTCAGTTAAAAACAAAAACTAACAATTATTTGTAGAATAAAAATAGAAACGTCCTTTCTAAATAAAAACTAGAAAGGACGTTCTATTTAAGATATAATACTAACTATTTAGGAGTTCGTTTCGTTATTAATGCCAATTGCCCCATATGATTTGCTTGATGTTCCATAACATGAAACCAGGCCCAATGGTTTGTCATGCCATCGTTATTTTTTGCAAACCACTCATCGTCCTTCGTTTTAAGTAATTCCTTTGTTTTTGCTCTTACTTCATTATAAATGTCTAAATAATATGTAATAGGTTTTCCCTTAAATGCCTTTCTGGCATTATCTCCTAAACTCAGCGCCACTTCCCATTTAGCACTTTCTTCCTCATTAAAACCTCTTCCTTCAAATGTATAAATTTGGTAATACGCTTCGGTAGCGGCTAAATGATAAATTATTGCACCAGGACTGTTAGCATTGTCATCCAATAAAAAATCGGTTTGCTTCGTATCCAGTTTGGTTACAATACGCTCTACACGTTGTTTTAAATTATCAAGCATGGATATCATATTCCCAATATCATTTGTATACCCCTTTGGCGGTTCTATTGCATACTGGGCATTTAACGAAATTGATAAAAAGACAAGTGTTAAGGAAGTAAATAACGTTTTCATAAGTTTTGTTAATTAGTTTAACTCAAATTAAACCATATCTTTTGGCTTTAAGAAACTAATTAACACATACTTAACGATATAGGTTACTTTTGAATTTCAGGAGGGTAATAGGAGAGTACTTTGTCTACAATGGCTTTTAGCATGCCTTCTCGCTGATTTGGAGTTCCATTTATATTAAAATGACTCTGGCTGACAGCTTGCCAAATAAGGCCTACACCATTTTCATCAATAAAATCGAAAACAATTTCTCTATTGGCTTGAGATTGCCCAATAGGAAACCCTACGGAAACACCTCCGCCTACATTACCACCACTACTACCTCCAACTCCTACTCCAACGGATCCAGAATTATCATTATAGTAAGCTTTACTTTGAATATTAATAAATAAATCTGGAGCGTTAGATTTTGTCATACCCTTAGACTGCATAACTTCATCCAGAATACTTTTCAATCGTTTTGTATCTAACTCGCTTAAACCTGAATTTAAATCAGCGTAATAATTATAAGTTTTATACTTTGAGAAATCAATAGATTTTTCATAATCATAACTTACTTTTACTGGAGCGCAGGAAGTCAACATCAATAATAATATGAGTAATTTAATGGATTTCATAACTTAAAATTTTAAGAAAAATACGATCAAAAATTATTCCATTTCTTTACCATGAAATAATATAATCAAAGCTACATAAAACACTTAGATAGTTTCATCAGGCATTAAGCATCGCCCAAAGTTTATCCTTAAGCTGAATAAGTCCTTGCTGAGCTACAGCTGAAACAAAAAGATATTCTACAGGAAGTTCATTGTCTAATTCAATGCTAAGTTCGGCCTTCAGTTCTTCATCTAACATATCACTTTTTGATATAATAACAAGACGTTCCTTATCTAACATTTCAGGATTGTAACGGCGGAGTTCATCAAGCAAGATATCATATTGTTTTTTAATATTATCAGCATCGGCTGGAATTAAAAACAGCAATGAAGAGTTCCGTTCAATATGACGCAAAAAATAATGACCTAAACCTTTTCCTTCGGCCGCACCTTCAATAATTCCAGGGATATCAGCCATTACAAAAGTTTGATGATCTCTATACTCTACTATACCCAAATTTGGTTTTAATGTAGTAAACTCATAATCGCCAATTTTTGGTTTAGCAGCAGTTAGTACAGATAACAGTGTCGATTTACCTGCATTTGGAAAACCTACTAATCCTACGTCTGCCAGAACTTTTAATTCTAATGTAACCATTAATTCTTGCCCATCAACACCTGGCTGTGCATAACGCGGTGTTTGGTTGGTAGAACTTTTAAAATGCCAGTTACCTAAACCACCTTTACCGCCTTCAGCAAGAATAATCTCTTGACCGTGTTCAGTAATTTCATAAATGATCTCGTTAGTTTCAGAATCTCTTACCACAGTGCCTAATGGCATTTCCATATACACGTCTTCACCATCAGCTCCAGAACTTCTACTCTTACTTCCATGCCCCCCGTGACCAGCTCTAAAATGCTTTTTAAATTTATAAGTGTAAAGCGTCCAGAGATTTTTATTTCCTACTAAAATAATATGCCCGCCACGACCACCATCACCTCCATCAGGTCCTCCTTTGGTGATGAATTTTTCACGATGCAAATGTACCGAGCCCTTACCTCCTTTTCCGGAATAAGCATATATTTTAACGTAATCTACAAAATTGCCTTCGGTCATATCTATTTCCCATGAACATGGGAATCTTATTAATTTAAATCTAATATAAATTGATTCTAATTCATTATGTATCAATTAGAACAACACCAAGTCTCTGATTCTAGAGGAACTAAAGCGTATCAATTACTTCGCTCAATCTTACTGTAATAGCTTCAATACTGCCAATGCCATTAACACCAAAATATTTATTTTCTGCTGAGTAGTAATCCTTTAATATTGCTGTTTTATTGTAGTATTCTGTAATTCTATTTCTTATAATAGCTTCATCTGCATCATCAGCACGTCCACTAGTTTTTCCACGTTCTAACAAACGTTGTACAAGTACTTCATCATCAACCTCAAGAGCAATCATAGCATTAATATGTGAATCTTTTGTAGCCATTAATTCATCCAAAGCCTTTGCCTGAGCATTAGTTCTTGGAAAACCATCAAATATAAACCCAACAGCATCAGCATTTTTATCTACCTCGGCATTCAACATTTTAATAGTAACCTCATCTGGAACTAATTCGCCCTTATCCATATAAGATCTGGCTAAAGTTCCCAATGCCGTTTCGTTTTTTATGTTGTACCTAAACACATCTCCGGTAGAAATATGAACAAGGTTATATTGCGCTTTTAAAAATTCTGCTTGTGTTCCTTTTCCCGCTCCTGGAGGTCCAAATAGCACTATATTTGTCATGTGTTCTATTGTTTTTATTTGATAAACTTCTGGAATATCTCTTCCCAAACCATCATAATCAAGACCAAACCCAACTATAAATTTGTTTGGGATCTCAATACCGACATAATGTAATTTATAGTCTTTTTTATAAGCTTCTGGCTTATAAAATAAAGTAGCAATTAATAACTGCTTTACATTTTCTCCTTTAAAAATCCGATGAACTTCAGCTAAGGTTTTACCTGAATCAATAATATCTTCCAAAATTACTACCGTTCTACCAGTCAAATCTTGGGTAAGCCCTATCAACCTTTGAATGTCATCTGAAGATTTCAGACCTTCATATGACGCCAATTTAATAAACGTCACTTCACATGGTTTTGGGTATTTTTTTACAAAATCACTCACTACCATGAAAGACCCATTTAAAATACCAATAAACACCGGAATTTCATCGCCCAAATCATTAGCAATATCAGTTGCCATTCTTGAAATGGCATCATCAATTTCTTTTGCTGATATAAAAGGCTTAAAATATTTATCGTGAAGCTTTATCACCTGAGTTAAATTTTAAAGATGCAAAGATAATCAATTGATTAAGGATTTGCGATTTTTGATTTATGATTTTACGCCTTGTTCCATTTTTAAATGTATTTTTGTGACATAAACAATAAATTAGTCACTCTTTGGCATGAACTACTTCTCATCCAACTTTAAATTAGGCATTTTAGGCGGCGGGCAATTAGGCAAAATGTTACTTAATGAAACACGAAAATTTGACATTTTTACAGCTGTACTTGATCCAAGTAATGAAGCCCCTTGTAAAATAGCATGCAACATCTTTAAACAAGGAGATCTCTTAGATTTTGACACTGTTTATAACTTTGGCAAAACCGTTGATTTACTGACCATTGAAATAGAAAATGTAAATGTCGATGCTCTAGAAAAGTTAGAGCACGATGGTGTAAAAGTTTATCCATCGTCCAAAACACTGCGCACTATTCAAAATAAAGCAAAGCAAAAGCTTTTTTATATTGATCATGACCTACCTACCGCTCCGTTTTCTCGTTTCGCCTATAAAGACGAAATTATAACAGCGATTAATCATAATGTATTGGACTTTCCATTTGTTTGGAAAAGCGCTCAATTTGGCTATGATGGCACTGGTGTTAAAGTGGTTAGAACACTGAACGATTTAGAAGGTTTGCCAAATGTAGAATGCATTACGGAAACACTCATCCCTTTTAAAAATGAATTATCGGTAATAGTGTCAAGAAATGCACAAGGGGACATTAAAGTTTACCCTGTTGTAGAAATGGAATTTCATCCAGAAGCTAACCAAGTAGAATATGTTATTTGTCCTGCTAGAATTGATGAAAGTGTAGCCAAAAAAGCAGAATTAATTGCTTTAAAAGTCTCCGCTGCGTTTAATCATGTAGGTCTATTGGCTGTAGAAATGTTTCAAACTGAAGATGATCACATCTTAATAAACGAAGTTGCACCCAGACCTCATAACTCAGGACATCACACTATTGAAGCAAGCTATACTTCACAATTTGAACAACACCTTCGCTCGATTTTAAATTTACCTCTAGGAGAAACCGCGAGTAAACTAGGAGGCGTTATGGTCAACTTAGTTGGTGCTGAAAATTATAATGGTAACGTGGTATATGAAAATATTGAATCTATAATGGAAATGCCAGGTGTTACACCTCACATTTATGGTAAAAAGCAAACGCGTCCGTTTAGAAAAATGGGGCATGTAACGATTGTACATGAAGATATTAATAAGGCTAGAAAAATCGCAGAAAACGTAAAACAAAATATTAAAGTAATAAGCACATAATATGGCACAAGTAGGAATAATTATGGGAAGCAATAGTGACATGCCAATCATGCAAGAAGCTATTGATATTTTAAAAGGGTTTGATATTGAAGTTGAAGTCGATATTGTGTCCGCGCACCGTACACCTGAGAAAATGTTTGACTACGGTAAAAATGCTCACAAAAGAGGGATTAAAGTAATCGTAGCAGGTGCTGGTGGAGCAGCGCACTTACCAGGTATGATGGCTTCACTAACCCCTTTACCAGTAATAGGCGTACCAGTTAAGTCAAGAAATTCTATTGATGGCTGGGACTCTGTATTGTCCATTTTACAAATGCCCGGCGGAGTTCCTGTGGCTACTGTAGCACTAGATGGAGCGAAAAATGCAGGTATATTAGCCGCTCAAATAATTGGAACTTTCGACACCTGTATTTTGGATAAAATAATAGCTTATAAAGCAGGATTAAAAATTAAAGTTGTGGAAGCTTCTAAAAACCTTTAAACAATAAAACCTTAACCGAAGCTAAGGTTTTATAATTGCTATTAATCAACCATTTTTTTAAGAGTGTAACTCTATGAAAAATTCTTCGACGAAAGTAAAACTTTTTTAACAATTAACAATCCATTGTTAATTAATTCTGATAAGATTAACAGAACAGAAAGAAAGCGCTTACAAACTTAAAGTATTTGTAATCAAAGTTTTAATCCTTAACCATCAAATTCACTTACAATCCATATGAATATTCTAAACCATAAGTTTTCAACCCCGTTTAAAACAGCTCCATTTTCAAAAATCAGGACCCAAGATTTTTTACCCGCTTTTAAAAATGCAATAGCAAACGCGAGATTAGAAATTGATAATATTGCTAATAACACAGCTGATGCGACATTTCAAAATACAATTGAAGCATTAGATTTTTCGGGTAATCAATTGGAACGCATTTCGAGTATATTCTTCAACCTCAATGCGGCCGAAACTAACGCTGATATTCAAAAAATTGCTCAGGAAGTATCGCCATTATTATCAGAGTTCAGTAACGATGTGACCTTAAATGAAGCATTATTTTTACGCGTTAAAGCCATTAATGATGTTAAAGCCAATTTGGACTTAACTCCAGAACAAAGCACATTACTTGACAAAAAGTATAAAGGGTTTTCTAGAAATGGTGCTAATTTACCTGAGGATAAAAAAGAAATACTTCGAGAAATTGACAAGGAATTAAGTCAGCTAAAACTTAAATTCGGGGAGAATATTCTTGCAGAAACTAACAAGTTTGAAATGCGCATCACCAATCCAGATGATTTAGAAGGTTTACCAGAGGGTGCTATAGAAGCGGCTAAACAACTTGCCGAATCTAAGAAAAAAGAAGGTTGGCTAATTACATTAGACTACCCAAGCTATATACCCTTTATGACCTACGCAAAAAATCGTGAGCGCCGTGAAGAGCTTGCAAAAGCATTTGGTGCTAAAGGTTTTCAAAATGATGATTTAGACAATCAAGAAATTGTTCTAGACATTGTAAGGTTAAGGCATGAACGTGCCAATTTGCTAGAATATAAAACGCATTCGCATTTTATACTAGAAGAACGTATGGCACAAACACCTACTCAAGTACAAGCGTTTTTAAATGAACTTCTGGAAAAAGCACAACCTGCGGCTAAGCTTGAATTTTCAACCCTTGAAAATTTTGCCAAGGAAATGGATAACATTGATCAGCTTCAAAAATGGGATGCGTCATATTACGCCGAGAAATTAAAACAAAAGTTATTCAACTTAGATGACGAACAATTAAAACCTTATTTCAAATTAGAAAACGTCATACAAGGAGCGTTTGCTGTAGCCCATAAACTCTTCAATTTAAACTTTGAAGAAATTAAAACCATAGACAAATATCATGATGAGGTATTAACTTATAAAGTGACTGATGACCATGGTGATTTGGTTTCTATTCTATACGCTGACTTTTTTCCTCGATCTGGAAAAAGAAATGGTGCTTGGATGACCTCATATAAATCTCAAAGTATAAATAATGGCGTAAATGATCGTCCACATATTTCAATAGTTTGCAATTTCACCAAACCTACAAAAAGCAAACCATCATTACTTACTTTTAATGAAGTGACTACCTTATTTCATGAATTTGGGCATGCGCTGCATGGTATGCTTGCCAATACCACCTATCCTAGTTTATCTGGCACCAACGTCTATTGGGATTTTGTAGAATTACCTAGTCAAATTTTAGAAAATTGGTGTTATGAAAAAGAAGCACTTGAGTTATTTGCCCGTCATTATGAAACTGGTGAAATAATTCCAATGGAACTGATTAACAAAATTAAAGCTTCTGCAACGTTCCATGAAGGCATGCAAACGCTTCGTCAAATTAGTTTTGGATTGCTTGACATGAGTTGGCACAGTGATACGTCGCCAAAAGCTATTACATCAGTCAAAGATTTTGAAATTGATGCTTTTGGCAAAACACAATTATATCCAGATGTTCATGGAAATTGTATGAGTACAGCATTTGCTCATATCTTTCAAGGTGGATACTCCTCGGGGTATTACAGTTATAAATGGGCAGAAGTTCTTGATGCCGATGCCTTCGAATATTTTAAAACTGAAGGGATTTTTAATAAAGATGTTGCTCAAAAATTTCACGACAATGTATTGAGTAAAGGTGGCACCGAAAACCCAATGATACTATACAAACGATTTAGAGGACAAGCCCCAAAACCTGAAGCACTTTTAAGACGCGCTGGATTAATTGAATAACCAATGGCTATAGCTTTTCTATGATATTTAGAATTAAACTTCATTAGAATTAAGATTACAATTCAGATTTTTATTCTATTTTTGAACAAACACTACAAAGACATTTATGTCGAAGCATGAAATCAACGCAAACAAATGGATAGATCGGTATTCCGATTATTTATTTAATTATACCATTACCAGAGTAAGAGACCGAGATACGGCTCAAGATTTGGTTCAGGATACGTTTTTTGCCGGATTAAAATCCATGAAAAATTTTAAAGGCGAAGCAAGTGAACGCACCTGGTTGATTTCTATTTTAAAGCGAAAAATAATTGATCACTACAGAAAAATCAACTCCAAAAAAGGGCAAGCTGAAGTGAAAATGAATTTTAGCACTGATGGTGAAAACGAAGGAAGTTGGTTAGAAGAAAGAGTTGCAGATCCTTTTGATAAAACGGCCGAAGACACACTTGAAAACACAGAACTTGGACTTGCAATCCATGGCTGTTTAGATAAATTACCGGAAAAACAAGCGCAAGTTTTTAAAATGAAAACCATTTTGGGTTACGAAACAGAAGCCATTTGTAATGAATTGGGTATCACTGCGTCTAACCTTTGGGTAATTATACACAGAGCAAGAACAACAATGGCTTCTTGTCTTGAAAAAAATTGGTTCTAAACAAAGATCATGAGCGAAAAAAACAAATTATTCTTATCTTGTAATGAGGCAAATCACACTTGTGACAAAACACAATATAAGGATGCTAGTATTTGGGAAAAGGTTAAATTGAACTTTCATTTAATCTATTGTAGAGCGTGTAGAAAATATACCAAAAACAATGGCAAACTCACTAAAATAATGAGGAGTAATAAATTAGAGCATTTAGAAAGTTCAGAAAAAGAAATGCTTCAAGTCAATTTTAACAAAGAACTACTAAAGCAGAAATAAGTCTTAAAGTAAATATAGTATTAGCCACAAAATTGGCATCCCTTCAACCCAAAACGAACTGTAGTATTTGGGTTGTTTTATTTTTGAAAACCAAACAAATCCCAAGAGTACTAGCAAAACAAAAGATAAGATAAAGTGACTATTTATTTCATCTTTAAAAAACTCCATTAGTAAAATAGCAAAAATCAAAATACTACCTATTATTTTTGTGGCCAATACACCTATGCGTTGCGGAATTGTGGCCAATTTTAAACTGTCATATTGCAAATCTCTAATTTCAAAAGGCAACATCAATACCAGAACAAAAATATAACGTTGAATTCCTGTAATAACCACATCAGAAGATATCACCATATCTGCATTTATCACTGGCAAAATAACCACAACAATAGCCCAGACCAAAGCAATTATATAAACTTTTAATCCGCTAATACTTCTAAGATTTTTTCCTTTATCAACAAACCAGGAAGTAGGCAAAAGGGGTACTGCATATAAAAATGTAATTACACCTAAACCTAATAGCAGCCACATGACCTGATTATTGAGCTGAAATCCAAAATACAATAAGCTCATAAAACAGAACATAGAAAATATCTGGATAAATCGCAACCAAGGCGAAAGCTGTCTGTGATGAAATTTTGCCAAACCAAAATACTTAACAAAATTATAGCCTGTTACAGCTGCAAAAAACACAAAGCACAATAGGGCCCAATCTGTGGTCAAACCAAATTCCAAATTAGTAATCCAACACAAACTACACACCGCAAGTGCCACGTGAATGCTAGCGTTAATATAAAAATCTAAAATTTGTTTTATGATTTGCATAAGACAAAAATAATGAAACTGATAATAATGCCTTGTTTTGGTTAAAACTTTCAAAATAGAACAATAAAATAATTGATTATTTCCGTAATTTTGTCGCTTCAATAAACAACACAACAAGAATGAATACAGATACTTTTGCACTACGCCACATTGGACCAAGAATTGAGGATCATAAAGCAATGCTTCAAACGATTGGAGTTGACACATTAGATCAACTCATTTCCGAAACGGTTCCTGATAACATCAAGTTAAAAGGAGGCTTAAATCTTGACAAAGCCATGAGTGAGCAAACTTACTTAACTCATATTCAAGAACTAGCTTCAAAAAATAAAGTATATAAATCATATATAGGGTTAGGATATCACCCATCAAATTTACCTGCTGTCATTCAACGTAACATTTTGGAAAATCCAGGGTGGTATACAGCATACACGCCTTACCAAGCGGAAATTGCTCAAGGTCGACTAGAAGCACTATTAAATTTCCAAACCATGATCACAGATCTTACTGGTATGGAATTGGCTAACGCATCACTTTTAGATGAATCTACTGCTGCTGCTGAAGCCATGGCCTTATTATTTGCTGTTCGTGAAAGATCACAAAAGAAAGACAATGTTGTAAAGTTTTTTGTGTCTGATCTTGTTTTACCACAGACACTTTCCGTACTACAAACCAGAGCCATTCCAATTGGTGTAGAGCTTGTAGTTGGCAATCATAATTCATTTAATTTTACTTCAGACTTCTTTGGTGCCATCATTCAATACCCTGGAAAATCTGGTGAAATTATCGATATTGAATCTTTCATTTCTAATGCTAATGCAGCGCAAATAAAAGTTGCCGTTGCCGCTGACATCTTAAGCTTAGTGAAACTTGAAGCTCCGGGTAAATTTGGAGCGGATGTCGTTGTTGGAACTACACAACGTTTTGGAATTCCTATGGGATATGGAGGTCCGCATGCTGCATATTTTGCAACCAAAGAAGCCTACAAACGTAATATTCCAGGTCGTATTATTGGGGTTACTAAGGATACTAATGGCAATCGTGCCCTTCGTATGGCCTTACAAACAAGAGAACAGCATATTAAAAGAGATAGAGCAACATCAAACATTTGCACAGCACAAGTATTATTGGCTGTAATGGCCGGTATGTATGCTGTTTATCACGGCCCTAAAGGTTTGGATTACATAGCGAACAAAGTGCATAATTCAGCTTGCACTTTGGCAAATGCCTTAGAATTTGCTGGATTTGAACGTGATGATTTACCCTTTTTTGATACCATTCAAATTAAAGTTGTTGACGCTTCAAAAATTAAAACTTTGGCAGAATCGCAAGGTATTAACTTCTTTTACCCACACAATAATACGGTTGCTATAACCATAAATGAAACTACGACATTAAACGATTTAAATGATATTTTGAATGTTTTTACAGCATCAGAAAGCTTGGATTCCGTATTAATTCAAGATATTGGAAATCACAACATGATCCCAGAAAATGTGTTAAGAACTTCTCTTTTCTTAGAAAATAAAGTTTTTAATACGTACCATTCTGAAACAGACTTAATGCGTTACATTAAGAAATTAGAGCGTAAAGATTTATCACTAAATCACTCTATGATATCTTTAGGTTCTTGTACAATGAAGCTTAATGCTGCATCAGAAATGCTTCCATTAAGCTGGGCCAATTGGGGTAATATTCATCCTTTTGCACCAGTTGACCAAGTTGAAGGCTATCAATTTGTTATGCAAAAATTAGCAGATCAACTTACTGAAATTACAGGTTTCGCTGGCACATCTTTACAACCAAACTCCGGAGCTCAAGGTGAATTTGCTGGATTAATGGTTATTAAAGCGTATCATGAATCTAGAAATGATCATCATAGAAACATATGTTTAATCCCATCATCTGCCCATGGTACTAATCCTGCCAGTGCAGTTATGGCTGGTATGAAAGTGGTCGTAACAAAATCGAATGAAGAAGGTAATATTGATGTTGATGATCTAAGAGAAAAAGCAGAGCTGCATAAAGATAATTTGTCTTGTTTGATGGTGACCTATCCATCAACACATGGTGTATATGAGTCTGCAATTAAAGAAATAACACAAATCATTCATGATAATGGTGGCCAGGTTTATATGGACGGTGCCAACATGAATGCCCAAGTAGGGTTAACAAATCCAGGAAACATTGGTGCAGATGTGTGTCACTTAAACCTTCATAAAACCTTCGCAATACCTCATGGTGGTGGTGGCCCAGGGGTAGGACCAATTTGTGTAGCAGAACAATTGGTGCCTTTTTTACCAGGAAACCCAGTAATTCCGGTTGGAGGAAAGCACGCTATTACTGCCATTTCAGCGGCTCCATTTGGATCAGCATTGGCTTGTTTAATATCTTATGGTTATATCTGCATGTTAGGTGCAGATGGCCTAACGGAATCTACTAAAATCGCCATCTTAAATGCCAATTATATTAAGGAACGGTTACAAGGTCATTTTGACACTTTGTATTCTGGAGAAAATGGACGTGCAGCTCATGAAATGATTGTGGATTGTAGAGCTTTTAAAGCGCATGGCATTGAAGTAACTGACATAGCAAAACGCTTAATGGATTATGGTTTTCATGCACCAACAGTATCATTTCCTGTGGCTGGAACTTTAATGATTGAGCCCACTGAAAGTGAAGCTAAGCATGAGTTAGACCGTTTTTGTGATGCTATGATTTCTATTAGAAAAGAGATTGAAAAAGCCGACAAAGACAACCCTAACAATATGCTTAAAAATTCACCGCATACTATGGCAATGCTTACAACTGATGATTGGGATTTTCCATATACTAGAGCACAAGCTGCATTTCCATTAGATTACGTTATGGATAATAAATTTTGGCCTAGTGTTAGACGCGTTGATGATGCTTTTGGTGATAGAAATTTAATTTGTACTTGTGCTCCGATTGAAGATTTTATTGAGGCATAAGTGTCGTTGAACATCGTAAAATTTAACAAATAGGTTTTTACGCTCAACAAATAGCAACTATATTCGTTACATTAGCGAAATTTAAAGACTAATTTTCTTTATATGAATATTAAGATTACCGGAACTGGCAGTTATATACCTAATGTTGTTGAGAAAAACGAAGACTTTCACCACCACCAATTTTTAAATACGGATGGTTCTTCAATAAACTCTGATAATGAAGTTATTATTGAAAAATTCAAAGCCATTACTGGTATCGGTGAAAGACGTTATGTAAACGAATCATTATGTACTTCTGATATTGCTTTTTATGCGGCTCAAAATGCAATTAGCGATGCCAATATCAATCCAGAAGAAATAGATTATATTATTGTAGCTCACAATTATGGTGATGTAAAACATAATGCAGAACAAAGTGATACGGTTCCAAGTATTGCATCTAGAGTAAAACACTTACTAAAGATTAAAAACCCTAAATGTGTTGGATACGACATGCTTTTTGGGTGCCCTGGTTGGATTGAAGGCACCATTCAAGCCAATGCTTTTATTAAAGCTGGCATAGCAAAAAAATGTTTAATCATTGGTGCAGAAACTTTATCACGGGTTATTGATAAGCATGACCGAGACTCGATGATTTATTCTGATGGTGCTGGTGCTGTTATTTTAGAAGCTACAAATGATGATGGCGGTATTCTTGCTCATGAGAGTGCAACATATACGTTAGATGAAGCGCATTATATATTTTTTGGAGAAACGAACAATCAAGACATAAGTGATAAGCGACGCTATATAAAAATGTATGGCAGAAAAATTTATGAATTTGCATTAAGTAATGTTCCAGCTGCAATGAAATCTTGCTTAGATCAAAGTGGTATTGACATCAAGGATATTAAAAAAATATTAATACATCAAGCCAACGAAAAAATGGACGAAGCTATTGTACAACGCTTTTATAAATTGTACGATATGGAAATGCCTGAAATGATTATGCCAATGACCATTAACAAACTTGGTAATTCTAGTGTGGCAACTGTTCCAACTTTATATGATTTAATTTTGAGAGGTGAATTAGATGGTCATGAAATCAATAAAGGTGACCATATTCTATTTGCGAGTGTTGGTGCCGGCATGAATATTAATGCTATTGTTTACAAATATTAGTTAAAAGATTTCCACTTTCGTGGAAAATACTATGTACGAAAATAGTTTTCCAAATAAGAGATACAAAAATACAGCTGAGTTTCTAAAAAAGCATATTTCTACGGATTCTAAAATTTTAGACTTGGGCGTTGAAAATCCTTTTACTAAAATCATGAAACAACAGGGTTTTACCGTTGAAAACACAAAAGGTGAAGATCTAGACATGGATACGTCATCTATTGAAAACTCAAATGCTACAGTAGTCACCTCCTTTGAAATATTCGAACACCTCCTTAATCCTTTTACAGTTTTACAACGTATAAAAGCAAATAGACTGGTCACTAGTGTACCTCTTAAACTTTGGTTTTCTTCAGCTTACAGAAGCAAAACAGACCCATGGGATAGACACTATCACGAATTTGAAGATTGGCAATTTGATTGGCTATTAGAAAAAGCTGGCTGGCGAATTATAGACAGAAAACAATGGACCAATCCTACCAAAAAAATTGGAATCCGACCCGTTTTAAGATGGTTTACACCACGCTATTATATTGTTTACGCCGAACGAATTTAGATTGAAATTCTACATTGTCATACCAGCACATAACGAACAAGACACAATAGGTTTAACTTTAGAGTCTCTTGCCAGTCAATCTTTGTTACCAAAGAGCGTGGTAGTCGTGAATGATAATTCAACGGACGAGACTGCAAAAATCATCTCCGAATATACGAGCAAATACGACTGGATAACTTCAGTTGAACAAGTATCCTCTTCGGCACATTTACCAGGAAGCAAAATCATTAATGCATTTTATAAAGGTTATGAAACCTTGGATGAGGATTACGACGTGATTTGTAAATATGATGCCGATTTAATTTTCCCCAATCATTATTTAGAATCTTTGGCTAAGCATTATAATGCAAATTTAAAGCTAGGCATGGTTGCTGGGCACTGTACCATTAAGAAAAACGACGAATGGATTAGAGAGAGTTTAACCGGGAAAGATCATATTAGAGGCGCTTTGAAAGCCTATAGAAAACAATGTTTTATTGATATTGGAAAACTAAAACCTGCAATGGGCTGGGATACCATTGATGAATTGCTAGCGGCATATTACAACTGGACATTTATAACTGATGATACTTTAGAAGTTAAACATCTAAAACCAACAGGGATTAGTTATAATCCGGAATCAAAGCAGTTACAAGGCGAAGCTTTATATAAGCTCCGTTTCGGCTTTCCGCTTTCATTTTTAGCCATAATCAAACTTGCATTTAAGAAGAAAAGCATCGCCTTTCTCAAGAATTCTTTATGGGGCTATGTTTTAGCTGGAAAAAATAATTCTGAGTTCTTAGTTACCGCTGAACAGGGGAAATTTATCCGAAAATACCGATGGTCAAAAATTCGAAAAAAACTGTTTTAACAATTCGCCCACAGAAACACCAATACCACGAGCATGTTTAGAGCAATTGATTTGAAATCATCAAGCTCCCGCTTCGAATATCTTAGTAGGCACATTGTTTTTAATCCATTCCTACGCAATCCATACAATCTAATTCTTTAGCTATCTTTTCAGGATTAATAACAACGTTGCCTTTTATTACCAAATCAATATCCCTTGTACTTTTAATATTTTCTAAAGGATTACTATTTAGTATGACCAAATCTGAAACTTTGCCTGCTTCAATAGTACCGTAATCTGCTTCTTTTTTTAGAAAATGAGCACCGTTATAAGCTGAATTTTGCAAAGCTTTTATGTTTGAAATGCCTGTTTTTGACATGGCTTCCAATTCTTGATGCAATGATATTCCCGGATAAGTATAACTGTTGTATGCACCACTATCGGAGCCCGCTAATAAGTCAACACCCGCATCACTTAAGGATTTTGCTAAAGTTTTAAAGAAAGTGTTTAATTTTTTTCGGTTTTGTCGCGCTTCTTCAGAAGCATTTAAAGACCTTTTAATTCGCCCTTCATAAGTGTCAATTAGCCTCGGATGCATTAATTTTAAATAGGTATCTTTTTCATGATTTACTACATCCAGATAACTTAAAATATCTCCAATGTTTAAGGTGGGCACTACATATGTATTATGATTTTTTAAGGCATCAAACTTTTTCTTAGCTGTTGAGTCTTCATAGGTCGCAACTAATTTTTCCATAGATGTCCAAAACCCATAGTCCCCTTTTCTAATTAATTCAGTAATTTCAGACTCCTCAGAAGAGCACCCTTTTAATATATAATACAAATGTTCAATAGCTCCCATACCCGCATCAAGTGTTTCATCCAATTCTACTGTAAACGGCATATGACCTGATGTAATCATGCCTCTCTTGGTAGATTCTTTGATAGTCTTTAGGTATAAATCTCCTGAAATTTTACTGTCGTAGAGTTTTACAAAATCTACGTTTAGTGCTTGCAATGAATCCAACGCCACATCAATATCTTTTTCGTTTTCAACTACCAAAGATCCAGCCCAAGTGGCATTATTCCCATCAATTTTTGGTCCGGCAGAAAATATCGTTGGCCCCACTAAAGTCCCTTGTTCTATTTCCGCCTTCCAAGTCATGACAGATGAAGTTAAGTCACCTCCCGCATCTCGGACTGTTGTAATACCGTTCATAATAAACAGTTTCAGAAAGTCCTTATTGGCATTAATTAAACTGTCTCCACCTCTAAAATGCACGTGATTATCCCAAAATCCTGGCAAAATATATTTACCAGAGCCATCGATAGTTTTTGTGGCTTTGAATACTTTATCAGATTCTGTATTTGAAATTTTAGCGATGCGCCCATTATTGATATAAATGGTTTTCATTTCAACTTTTCCAGTGACAATGTCGATGACATTTCCATTTTCAATCACCAAATCATAAGGCATTTGGTTCACTTCTTCTTTACAGCTTACAAAGAGTGTAACCAAAAAAATTATTCCAATACATTTTCTCATAATATCAAATTTAAAAGGTATTGATAACCAAAATACCTTTATTTTCAAAAGTGTTCATTTTAGGTAAAGCTATCGCGCCTTCTTCTAAACTAATGGTACGCTCAATAAGTTTTTTGGGATGTAATCGACCTTCAACAATCATTTGCATCATCTCTGGATATTTATGAGCTTGCATACCATGACTGCCAATAATTTCTAACTCATCAGCAAGAACCCTATCCATAGGTATTATAGGATGTTTATGGCCTTCTGTCATCAATCCCACCTGAATGTGTTTGCCGCGTTTGCGGAGTCCTGAAATAGAATTAAAACAGGTTTCTTGACTTCCTAAAGCATCCAAAGAAACATGCGCCCCGCCATAAGTAATATCCTTTATGGTTTCAACAATCTTCTTGTTGTTTTTGCCATTAATTACCGTCTGCGCTCCTATCTGCTTTGCGAGTTCCAAAGTTTCATTATTAATATCAATAGCTGTAACATGAGCACCCAATGCATGAGCTATCATAATAGCAGATAAACCTACACCACCACAACCGTGAATTGTGACATGCTGGCCTTCTTGAACATTTCCTTGAGCCACAATAGCTCTAAAAGCTGTTACAAATCTACACCCTAAAGTTGCCGCTGTAACATCATCAATTTCATCCGGGAGTTTTACTAAATTAATATCTGCATAGTCTAATGCCACAAATTCTGCAAATGAACCATGATGCGTAAATCCAGGTTGTGATTGATGATCACAAACCTGTTGATTCCCAGATTTGCATTCATAACAGTTTCCACAACCTGCTACAAAAGGAATAGTAACACGATCTCCTACTTTAAAATTTCTAACATCTTTTCCTAAGGCTTCAATAATACCAGCCAATTCATGGCCTGGCACATGTGGAAGAACAATATCAAGGTCGTGCCCCATCCAACCATGCCAATCACTTCTGCATAATCCCGTGGCATTAACTTTTACTACCACACCATCTTTATTAGGTATTGGGTCGCAAATATTTTGAACAGTAATTGGCCCTTGAAATTTCTCGTATACTACTGCCTTCATTTTTTTTATTAACTCTTACAACCGATCATATTCATTTTAAAGAAATTGATATGTCAAATTATTATTCTCTTCAGATCACAGCTCCTTTCATTCAATTTTGATTAACAGTACTAAGTCAAGAATATAAATTCATACCTTCTCTATCGAACATTTTAGAAGTGTTATAGCATCAAGTCAATAAATTACATAATAATATCATTCCTCCATGCATACGGTTCGGGTATATCAGTATCATCTATCAATTGTCTAATATCTATTTCAATATTTCTTGACAGATCTGTAATAGGCACGTCATTTGGACCACCCTCAAAAGGGTTTTCTGAAATTTCCCCAATGGCCTCCATCGTATGAAATACCCATGACAGTAATGCACTAAATGGTACTGTAATCCAAACAAAGTGCTTTGCTACTGTTTGTTGAAACGTATAGCGCATAGAATTTTCTAACCCAGAATTGTTCACTAAAGCTAAAATATTATCTCCAAAAGATTCAAATTCTTGCATAATTCCATATGGAATTAACAATATAAAAATCCAAATAAAAATGTAATTCAAAGTTGCAAATTGTCTAGGGTAAGGGAAATTTTTAATGCGTTCACTTTTTCCTTGTAACGCATAAAGTTCTACCAACATTTTAGACATTTCCATATGTCGAAAATCATCAATTAAACCCTCTTTTTTTAATTGTTTTAATTGTTTAGACTGCAGGCCTATTAATTGAGAAGCTTGATTCGTTTTAGAAAATATGATTTCATATTCTGCCTCAGATATATATCCGCCAATGGCGTCCTTAATAGGAACATTATCTTCATAAACATCGTACCTCTCAGTTTCTACATCCATTTTTGACCTACTTGTTTGTAAATGCAACTCCCAAGGTCTATCTTTTCTTAATTGATACCTCAGCGCTGTCAACCAAGCTACATGTCGATGAATAAGTTCTCGTTTAATTAAAGTGAGTTCATCATTCGATTTTGACAAATTGCTCAATTCATTAGTAATAAAATCATTGGTCATTATGGCCCAAGATCGTGAAGTGTTCACAATGCCTCCCCAAATTTTTCTAGCCTCCCAAAGTCTGTCGTATGCCGCATTATTTTTAAACCCTGTAATAAAGGCTACAGCCGTTCCTAAAACACCTAAAGGTAACCATGGTACATGCAACCACTTTAGTCCAACAATATCAAATAAAAAGACCGGAACCAATGCGATAAGTATAAACAAAAAGACGTAATATCGTGTCCATTTTAAGATATCTCGAACCGAAAAAATACGTTTTATATACATAAGAATTTATTAGGTTTTGAAAGATACAAAAAGCTAATAATTTAACATCGTTTCAATTTTATTTTTCACTTTTTCAGTTGAAGGTATCATCGTTTGTTCTAAAGTAGAATTTAAGGGTATAGCTGGCATATTTTCACTACCAATAGTCATTACCGGAGCGTCTAAATATTTAAAACACTCTTCTTGAATTTTACCAGACAGTGCTCTAGCAAAACCATTGTTGGAAGGCTCTTCCGTTACTACTAAACACTTTCCGGTTTTCTTAACCGATTTCATTATTGTTGCTTCGTCAAGAGGGAATAAAGTTCGTAAATCAATAATTTCAATTTGATCCCTCAAATCCAATTCGCCTGAAGCATTATATGCCCAATGTACACCCATACCATAAGTTACAACAGTTAGTGTTTCAACATCTTCTTTTTTCCATATTTCTTGAAGTACCCATGCCTTACCAAGAGGGAGCACGTAATCTTCAGCTGGCTCAACAGATGTAGCCGTTAAAGTACCGGGAACTTTAGACCAATACAATCCTTTATGTTCTAAAAAAACTACAGGATTTGGATCATAATAAGCAGCTTTCAACATACCTTTCAAATCTGCTCCATTACTTGGATAGGCAATTTTTATACCTCGAATATTTGTTAAGATACTTTCAACAGAAGATGAATGATAGGGCCCTCCACTTCCATAAGCACCAATTGGCACACGAAGAATCATACTCACAGGCCACTTACCGTTACTTAAATAACAACTTCGACTTACTTCTGTAAACAACTGATTCAATCCCGGCCAAATATAATCCGCAAACTGAACCTCAACAATAGGCTTTAAACCAACCGCACTCATTCCAACAGTAGAACCAACAATAAAAGCTTCCTGAATTGGAGTATTAAAAACTCTATCATCTCCAAATTTTTGAGCTAATGTTGCTGCTTCGCGAAACACGCCTCCAAGTCGACCTCCAACATCTTGCCCATACAACAGGCATTCTTTGTGTTTCCTCATCAACTCTTCTACTGCAAATAGAGCACAATCTACCATAACTACCTTTTCCGAACCTTCTGGTGATCTGTTACCTTTCTCCTCAGTAATTGGTGTTGGCATAAAATCATTTGTAAATAAATCTTCAGGCGTCGGATCTTCAGCTTTTATGGCTTTGTTAAAATCTGATTGTACTTTAGTTTTAGCAGAATTTTCTATAATTTCTATGTCTTCCTTTGTAAATCCATTGTCTATTAATTGGTTTTTTAACACAGGATAAGGATCACGGGAGCGTGCTTCTTCTAAATCATCACGATACCATTCCATTCTCACACCAGAAGTATGGTGATTTAATAACGGTACCTTAGCATGAACTAAAAACGGTCGACGTTCTTCGCGGATGATATTGATTACTTTTTCAAGCGTTTCATAACTCTCAATAAAATTAGCGCCATCAATTGAAATAGCTTCTAAACCGTGAAATCCTTGCGCATATTGAAAAGCATTTTGAGCCCTAGTTTCGGCTGCATTTGCCGAAATATCCCATCCATTATCTTGTACCAAATACAAAATAGGCATTTGTTTTAAAGCAGCCATTTGAAAGGCTTCAGCTATTTCACCTTCTGTAACTGACGCATCACCTAGACTACAAACGGTAATTGGATTAAGGTTTCTTGAACCCTCTAGAGGCGACTGTTGGGCAGCTTCGTCTTCAATTCCTTGTAATTCCTTATACTGCATGCCCATCGCAACGCCAGTTGCAGGAATTGCTTGCATTCCTGTTGCAGAAGATTGATGAGGTATTTTAGGTTTGTCAATATCCTTTAAGCTAGGATGGCAATAATAAGTTCTACCTCCAGAAAAAGGATCGTCTTTCTTTGCTAATAATTGCAGCATTAAATCATAAGGTTCTAACCCAAACGATAATAACATGGCATCATCTCTATAATAAGGAAAGGCATAATCTTGAGGTAACAATTGCATACCTAAAGCAACTTGAACAGCTTCGTGTCCTCGCGATGTGGCATGCACATATTTAGATACTTGCTTAAAATTCGCTTCGTACAATTCTGCCATAGCTTTGGCTGTGTACAAATTCGAAAATCCTTTTTTTAGTATTTTTTTATTCATATCAAATGCTTTCGAAAGCAGGTCTCTTTAATTTGTTCGGTTTTTGCGCAGGAATATCTTTGGGCATAACGGTGTACGCCAATAAGTGTACATAAAACGAGGTGCAAGATTAAATTTTTCTGTTCATATCAAACTGTTCAAAATAATCTGCAACACGACGCACAAAACTTCCTCCTAAAAATCCATCAACAACACGGTGATCAAAAGAAAGCGATAGATACATCATACTCCTTATCGCAATTTCATCACCCTTTTCTGTAGTCATCACTTCTGGCCTTTTTTTAATGATTCCTAAAGCCAAAATGGCAACTTCAGGTTGATTTATGATTGGGGTTCCCATAACACTTCCAAAGGTGCCAACATTTGAAATGGTAAAAGTCCCTCCTTGAATATCATCTGCTTTTAAATTATTTTCTCTAGCCTTATTAGACAATTCATTGACATTTTTAGCTAGCGCTTTTAAATTTTTAGTATCGGCATTTTTAACAACCGGTACAATTAAATTTCCGCTAGGTAAAGCTGTAGCCATTCCTATATTTACATCTTCTTTGACTATGATAGTATTCCCGTCTACAGAGGCATTAATATTTGGAAAATCTTTAACGGCTTTAGCAACTGCTTCAACAAATAATGGTGTAAACGTTAAACGTTCTCCGTATTTTTCTTGAAAAGCGACCTTATTAGCGTTTCTCCAAATCACCATATTTGTTAAATCGGCTTCTACATATGCGGTAACGTGAGGCGACGTATGTTTGGAATACACCATGTGATCCGCAATCATTTGACGCATTCTATCCATTTCAATCACCTTACCCAAGCCTTTATCAAAATTTAATTGTGGAATTCTGTAGGCTGTTGGATCTTGTGAAATTGCTTGGGCAAACTTAAATGGTCGGCCTTCTCCTAAATAATTAAAAACATCACTTTTACGCAACCTGCCTTCATTTCCTGAGGCTGGGATTCTTGCGAGTTCTTCAAAACTTATGTGATGCTCTTTTGCTATTTTAATGATTAATGGTGAATAGAATATATTGCTATTAGAAGTTGAAAAAGAAGGCGATGCTAGTTGTTGAATAGGTATTGGTCTCGATGTTTTTTTCTTCATTGGAGCTATCTCCAATGCGCTCCTCGATTCCGTTTCAATTTTAGTTGGAGTAACATCATCCGAAATTTTAATAATAGCGACGGTCTCTCCTATTTTAATAACGTCATTCGCTTTATATAAAATTTCTGTAACAACTCCAGAAACATTTGAAGGCACTTCAGAATCTACTTTATCTGTAGCCACTTCAAGTAACATTTCATCTTCTTCTATCGTATCACCAATATTTTTGAACCATGTAATTATGGCTGCTTCAGTAATACTTTCGCCCAATTTGGGCATTTTGAATTCGAATTTTGACATTCTTTATTTATTCTGTCATTGCGAGTTTAAGAAGACAATCTCATAATGAAATATCTTCTAAGCTCACAAAGTGACGTTTATTTATTATTAAAAGTTGCTCTCAATGTTTTATAGGTGTCTTCTTGAGTTGGCAAATCTTTTGGCACGACTCTTAACGGTTCTACTTCTTTTAAACTTTCGTGACATTCTGCAGGTAATTGCTGATATAATTGTGTACCCTTGGTTTTCCAAGAAATCATTTCATCTGTCACTTGCTTAACTACTTTTCCTGGGTTTCCTATTACTAAACTTCGCTTTGGAACCTTTGTTTCTGCTTTTACAAAAGTCATTGCTCCTACAATAGATTCATCGCCAATTTCAGCATCATCCATAATTACTGTATTCATTCCAATCAAACAATTCTTGCCTAAATTCGCGCCATGAATAATAGCACCATGGCCAACATGAGCACTTGATTTAAGTGTAATTGATTTACCTGGAAACATGTGTATGGTACAGTTTTCTTGTACATTTACACCATCTTCCAAAATGATTTGCCCCCAATCGCCACGGATGGCTGCTCCGGGGCCTATGTAACAGTTTTTTCCGATAATGACATTACCTGTTACAGCAGCCAAAGGGTGCACGAAACTGCTTTCATGAACTACTGGTGTATAACCTTTAAAACTATAAATCATTCTTATTTAAATCCTTTTAATTTCTCCTTTGTGAAATCTGAAAGTACCAATCGTCCACTTATTTGCGCACGCTCAGCTAAAAGCTCATCCCAATCATCTGTTCCTTTCCAAAATACTTTTTTCATCTCCTTCATTGCTTCAACGTTATAAGTGCATAAATGTTCTGCAGTTGTTTTTACGGCGATATCTAATGCTTCTGTGCTGTCGTAAACTTCAGTGAATAAGCCTTTATCTCTCGCCCACTCTGCAGGATAAAACGAATTAGCATCTATCGCAATTTGCGACATAGCACTCAATCCCATCTTACGTTCTATTGCCGGTCCAACGACAAATGGTCCAATACCTATATTAAGTTCACTTAATTTAATTGCTGCAAATTTGGTAGCCATACAATAATCAGTTGATGCTGCAAGACCTACTCCACCTCCAACAGTTTTTCCTTGGATGCGTCCAATAATAAATTTTGGACATTTTCGCATTGCGTTTATGACATTGGCAAATCCAGAAAAAAAGATTTTTCCGGTTGATTCATCGTTAATATTGATGAGCTCTTTAAAACTTGCTCCAGCGCAAAACGTTCTATCCTTTCCACTTTTTAGGACGATCACTTTAATGTCGTCATTGTTTCCAGCATCAATTATGGTTTGCGCTAATTTTGCTAATACATCCCCAGGCAAAGAATTATGCGCAGGATGAAAAAATTCAATATATCCAACTTCATTAATAATATCTAACTTAACATAAGGGTCGCTCATATTCTTATTTTTTACTGTCAATGCGAAAATGGAGGGCGCGTAATCTCATCAAGAAATTATTCACGCCACTCGCAATGACCATTCTATATATTTATATTAGTTCAAATTGTTCAAAATGATGATTAAGATGCTTGCGTTCCAACAAGTACCACTCATATCGATTCAATTCACCAAAAACCATATTATTTAAAACGGCCTCAGGATTTTCTTTAAAATATTCTAAATACTTTGTTCTTTGTTCTTTAAATCTATTAATTGCCGTCGCTAAATCAGGATGTTTTAATATATCTAAAGTATCTTTCTCCAATAATGGGAATCTGGAGTTTAACGGAAATTTTTTATAATTATATAAACTATGATGTACTTTCTCCAAAATCTTTTCAGGGGTTGCGATATCAAAATCTTGAATCTCACCAGCTGCAATTTTATAAGTATACTCTAAATGTTCAACCATATGCTGTGGTGACATAATCCCCCATTTTGGCCTAAGATCATCTGTTAATTTTGATAAACATTCGGTGATTTTATCATCGGTCATTTCAACAAAAACTTCTTGCTTTTTCTGGACCATAGTCAAAACCGTTGCTATTGCGACTAGTTCATTATCTGCATCGAAAATTTCAGCAAACCATTTTACGATGCCGCTTGGGTGTTCTGCCGATGCCACATCGCGATCCACTTTTTGTTTACAGGTTAAGCGTACATAAATAGTATCGTTATGATATAATGGTCTTAAAAAACGACACTCCTCTAGTCCATAATTTGCCGAAACAGGCCCTTTATTTGGATATACAAACAACCCTGCAGCAGCTGAAATTATAAAATATCCATGCGCTGTTCTTTTCTCAAAAATGCTTCCATCTAAAGAGGTAATATCTGTATGTGCGTAGAAATGATCCCAAGTGACGTTCGCAAAATTTATAATATCTGTATCTGTAAGCGTACGTTTATGTGTTTTCATGGACATTCCCGGTTGAATATCTTCCCAATGGTATTTAAATGGGTGCATTTCTGCTTCCTTATACTTTGCGTTTTGTTGATAGATCCCCGTAATTTCTGTAATGGTTGTTGGTGAACCTTGAATTGCAGTACGCTGTAAATAGTGCTTAATACCACGTATGCCTCCCATTTCTTCTCCTCCGCCAGCGCGACCAGGACCACCATGAACTAAACTAGGTAAAGGCGAACCATGACCTGTACTTTCTTTAGCCATTTCGCGATTAATAACCATAATACGGCCATGATGAGAGGCTGCATTTACTACATAGTTTTTAGCTATCTCATCGTCATTCGTTGCTATTGAAGATACTAATGACCCTTTACCCATTTTGGCTAAAGTGATAGCTTCATCTAAATTTTTATAAGGCATAATGGTACTTACTGGACCAAATGCTTCTCGTTCATGAACAACTTTGTTTTGTAATGGGTTATCTGCTCTAAATAAAATTGGACTGATAAACGCTCCGTTTTTTGCATCAGCTCCTATGGTGTCAATTTCATCTATATTGCCATAAACCATTTGAGCTTCTTTGGCTAAATCATTAACTGAATTACGAACAGCCTGAACTTGTTGATGACTTACTAGAGGTCCCATTCTTACTTCTTTCAATCTTGGATCGCCAACAGTAATTTTATCTAAAGCTTTACGGAGTGCAACCTGAACATCTTCTACTAATTTTTCTGGAACAATAATTCGCCTTATAGCAGTACACTTTTGTCCGGCTTTAACGGTCATTTCTTTCCTTACTTCTTTAATAAACAAATCAAATTCCGGTGTTCCCGGAACGGCATCTTCTCCCAAAACAGAAGCATTTAAGGAATCGGCTTCCATTGTGAATGGCACAGATTCTTGTATTAATCTTGGATGTGCTTTAAGCAATCTTCCTGTTGAGGCAGAACCCGTAAATGTCACGACATCTTGAGATTCTACAGTGTCCAATATATTTCGAACAGTGCCGTTTATAATTTGCAATGCGCCTTCTGGTAAAATTCCTGATACTATAATTTCCCGAGCAACTGCTTCTGCCAAATACGAGGAAGAAGGGGCTGGTAAAACTACTGCAGGGACTCCAGCCATCCAATTAACCGCACATTTTTCTAACATTCCCCATACTGGAAAATTAAATGCATTAATGTGGACTGCGATACCTTTTTTGGGTACCATAATATGATGCGCCATAAAGCGTCCTCCTCGTGATAAATCAATAGCGTCACCTTCTACATGATACGGTTGATTTGGGAATAACTTTCTTAAAGAAGCATTCGCAAATAAATTACCAAAACCTCCTTCAATATCAATCCAACTATCAATTTTGGTCGCACCAGTTCGATAACTCAATTCATAGAAAGCTTCTTTTCTTTTTGTGAGAAAGAATGCTAATTTTTTTAACATGTTACCACGCTCTTGAAACGTCATTTTCCGAAGTACTTCACCGCCTTTTGTTCTTCCGTAGTTCAGAATTTCGGGAATATCTAATCCTTCAACGGCAACACTTGCAAATGCTTCACCTGTTACCGCATCTAAGATTGGTGTTCCTACTTCTGTTCCTTCTGTCCATTGCCCTGTAACGTAATGTTGTATTTTCTTCATAATAACGCTTTATGCTAGAATTTTAATAATTCTCCCTGTGACAACCCCTTCAACACACTTCACATAGCCATCTACAATTTTACGCATTGGCACAGGGGTATTTCCAGGAAAATAATCTTTATATTTCTCATAGGCATCTTCAACCAAATCAGAACAAACAGCATTAATTCTAATGCCATTCTCTAATTCCAAGGCCACAGCTTTAACAAAACTGTGAATACCTCCATTTACTAATGCTGCACTTGTTGTCATATCTACTGGATCATCCGCTAAGATTCCAGTTGATAACGTAAAGGATCCTTTTGGGTTCAAATAATTTTTACCAATTCTCACAGTATTAACCTGTCCCATTAGTTTACTCTTAATACCAATGTAAAAGTCTTCTTCTGTTAAATTATTGAATTTATCCCATTTAGCATCTCCAGCTATTGCGATAATAGCATCTAATTTTCCGACGTTATCAAACATGGATTTAATAGATTTCGAATCTGAAAAATCGACAGTAACGTCACCAGATTTTCGACCTGCAACAAGGACTTCATGTTTTTTTGAAAGTCTTTCAGTTACTTTCTTACCAATTGTTCCGTTCCCTCCTATGATTAATATTTTCATTTAAATCTTTTCTATTATAGCTGCATATCCTTGACCAACGCCTATGCACATGGTAATTAAAGCATACTGTTTGTTTTGTTCTTGTAATTCTAACGCGGCAGAATACGCAATTCTAGTTCCTGTTACTCCTAAAGGATGTCCAATCGCAATTGAACCTCCATTTGGATTTATTCTTGGATCGTTATCAGCTAATCCCCATGCACGTGTACATGCTAAAGCTTGGGCTGCAAAAGCTTCGTTAAGCTCTATAACACTCATATCATTCATGGTTAATCCTGCTTTGGCTAAGGCCTTATTGGATGCCTCAACTGGACCTATTCCCATGATTCTTGGTTCTACACCTACCACCGCAGAACTTACAATTCTTGCTAAAGGTTTTAAGTTATATTTTTTAACGGCGTCCTTAGAAGCGATTATCGTCGCCGCTGCACCATCATTTAACCCTGAAGAATTTCCAGCTGTAACACTACCACCATCCTTTTTGAATGCTGCTCTTAATTTTCCTAAAACTTCTAAAGATGTTGTTGGTTTTACAAACTCATCTTTTGAAAAAATTATGGGGTCTTTCTTTCGTTGTGGAATCTCTACATTCACAATCTCTTTATCTAAACGTCCATTTTCTTGCGCTCTCGTCGCTTTCATTTGACTCCAATAAGCAAACACATCTTGGTCTTCTCGTGAGATACTATATTTTTCTACTAAATTTTCTGCTGTATTACCCATGCCATCAGTTCCATAAAGCTTTTGCATTTTAGGATTGATAAAACGCCATCCGAAACTAGAATCATACATTTTAGAATCATTACCAAAAGCACTTGACGGTTTTGCAATGACATATGGGCCGCGCGTCATATTTTCAACACCTCCAGCAATAAATACATCGCCATCACCCGCTTTTATGGCACGATTCGCGTGAATGATTGCAGATAATCCTGAACTACATAAACGATTTACAGTTTCACCAGGCACTGTAAAAGGCAAACCAGCTAATAATGATGACATACGCGCTACATTACGATTATCTTCTCCTGCTTGGTTAGCGCAACCCATAATGACATCGTCGTAAGCTTCTTTTGGAATACTCGGATTTCTATCTACCAATGCTTTGATTACTGTTGCTCCTAAATCGTCTGTTCGGACGGTAGACAACGTTCCTTTGTAACTTCCTATCGGAGTTCTAATACCGTCTATGATATATGCTTCTTTCATTTTTTAATCCAGATTATTTAAAATTTCTACAATTTTATAATTTACTCTTTCCAGTCTTTTTGAGTACGATATACAACGCCTTTAAAAAGGGCCACTAATTCATTACCACGTTTTACTTCAATGATATTAAACCCTAATTTCTTATTTACTTTTTCAATTACAGATTCTGCTACTAGATAATCCCCTTCTTCCAAAGCTTCAATATGATTGATGCTCGTTTCGATGGATACCGCATATTTACCATGCGTATTTGCTGCAAATCCAAATGCCGTATCTGCTAATGAATAACTTATGCCTCCATGAGCTTTATTCATGCTGTTTAGCATCTCTTTTCTAATCGTCATAGCGACTTTACAGCGACCTAATTCACATTCTAAAATATCTATGCCCAACCAAGTGCTGTATGCGTCCTGCGATAGCATTTTATATGGTATCTGTTCTCCTTTCATATTCATTTTCCGAGGATCGGAATACATAGTATTATGAGAGCCCTTTTGAATTCACTTAAAGTGCCATCTCAATTAATTTTAAAAAACTCTAATTAAAAAACCTCTTATTTTCCCTACTCATTTTACGTAATAACGGACTGCAACGGTATCTATCTTCATGATATTCATTATACAATTGATCTAATTCTGAAACACACCAATCTATACCCTTTTCATCAGCCCAAGCCAATAATCCTTTTGGGTAATTCACACCTTTGGTCATAGCGTTATCAATATCTTCAGCAGAGGCGATATTTAAGAATAAGGCATCAGCAGCTTCGTTAATAAGCATTACTAAAACTCGATTGAAAATAATTTCACTCAAAGCGGAATCTACAATATTTGAATTAACATCAAGAGTTTCAACTTTTTTACCATTCTCATCATATTCATAGTAGCCTATTCCTGATTTTCTTCCCAAATAACCAGCTTCTGCAAATCGTTTCTGTGTAAATGATGGTTTATATCTTGGGTCGAAATAAAATGCTGTAAATATCGTTTCCGTAACTGTGTAATTCACATCATTTCCAATAAAATCCATTAGCTCGAATGGCCCCATTCGGAAACCACCTAATAATTTTAAACTATGGTCAATGGTAGCAAAATCGGCTAATCCTTCTTCGTAGATACGTAATGCCTCACCGTAGAAAGGTCGCGCAACACGGTTTACTATAAATCCGGGTGTATCTTTAGCTACTGCCACTGTCTTTTTCCAACTAGCAATTGTATCTATCGCCTTTTCTAATGTTTCATAAGATGTTTGAATCGCTGGAATCACCTCAACTAATTTCATTAATGGTGCTGGGTTGAAAAAATGGATTCCAACACAGCGTTCTGGTTTTTTTAATGATGCTGCAATAGATGCTATTGATAAGCTTGATGTGTTTGAAGCTATTATACAATCGTCTGCAACATAAGTTTCTAATTCAGCGAATACTTTTTTCTTAATGTCGATATTTTCAATAATAGCTTCAATAGTTAGATGTGAATCCGCCAAATCTCTAAAATTATCAACATAAGATATGTTTCCTTGAATTCTATTTTTTTCATTAGAATCTATTCTTCCTTTTTTTATTAAGCGATTCAATATTTTTCCCAATGAAGATTCTGCCCGTTCCAAAGCTTCTTGATTGGTATCATATAATTTCACTTTACATCCTGAAGTCGCGGCCACTTGTGCAATACCACTTCCCATTGTTCCGCCACCGATAATACCTACATTCATTTTTATTTTCCTTTGAATTCTGGTTTCCTTTTTTCAATAAATGCAGCAACACCTTCAGAATAATCCTGACTCTGTGCCGCTACTATTTGTAATTTAGATTCTAAGGCTAATTGAGCCTCTAAATCATTTGACATAGATTTATTAAATAATTCCTTAATCATACCTAAAGCCTTGGTTGGCATATGTGCTAATTTTAATGCAAGTATACTCACCTCTTCTTGAAAATTTTCTAGCGGCATCATTTTATAAATCATACCCATCCTTTCGGCTTCTATCGCTGAAATTTTATCACCTAACATTGCTAAAGCTAAGGCTTTTTGAAAGCCTATCAATCGAGGCAGAAAATAAGTGCCACCACTATCTGGCACCAATCCAATAAGACTAAATGCTTGTATAAAACTTACTTTTTCATGAGCGACAACTACATCACAAGCCAAAGCAATATTTGCTCCAGCGCCTGCTGCCACACCATTAATAGCACCAATGATTGGTTTTCTAATATTTCTAATTTTCGTAATTATTGGGTTATAATGTTCGTCAAGGATTTTTTTGAATCCAGGATTTAATTCCGGATCTGTTACTTCTTTTAAATCTTGACCAGCACAAAATGCTTTACCGTTTCCAGTTAATACAATGGCTCTAACGGTTTCGTTTTGTTCACAGGCATCTAATGTGTCTTGAAGACTAAATGCCATTTCACGATTGAAACTATTAAAGACTTCAGGTCTATTTAGCGTGATGTACGCTACGTTATTTTCAATCTTAAGCTGAATGCTTTTACTCATATTTCCTCTTTATTAATAAACCTCTCGACTGCACTTGAGGTAACAATGTCTTTCTATTTATAAAATTCCCGATTTCGCAGGAATTTGATTATTTCAAACATTTAAAATAATCGAATGGCTCTTGGCAATCTTCACATTGAAATTGTGCTTTGCATGCTGTTGAACCAAATTGACTTACTAATCTTGTATTTTGAGAGCCACAATTCGTGCACTTCACTAATCGCTTTTCATTTAATAACACATCTTTATCTGCTTCTGGTTCTAAAGGTGCTGCTATACCATAATCTTCTAATGCTTTTCTTCCTCTTGACGTAATCCAATCGGTTGTCCAAGCGGGATGCAAAATCAAATCGATCTCTGATTCATAACCTGCATCTTTTAATGCTTTTTTAATATCGTCTCCAATCACGTCCATTGCTGGACAACCACTGTATGTTGGTGTAATTTCTACTTTGACGGTATCATTAATAATAATTGCAGAACGCACCACTCCCATGTCCATAATTGATAATACTGGAATTTCTGGATCGGAAACTTGTTCCAGAATAGGAATTAATATTTTTTCTATGTTTTGTTCTGTCGTTGTCATGCTTTTAAATAGTTCTGCTAACGCAGCAATAAATTACCATTCCATATTTGGGTAGGTCCGTTGCATAAATTGCAAATCGCTTAATAAATACCCCAAATGTTCCGTATGAATCCCGTCTTTACCACCTTTTTGAAAATACTTTGATTCTGGAGTTTTAAGTTTTGCGTCTTCTAAAAGTTCAGTTACTGCCTTGTAATATTGATCTTTTAGTTTTGTAACATCTACACCAACACCATCAGAAACCATTACTTTATCTGCTTGTGTTTGATGAAATAATTCATCGGTATACGTCCATAACGTATCCATTGCTTCTTGCATTTTCTGCTTACTTTCTGGAGTCCCGTCTCCTAGGCGTTTAACCCAATCTGACGAAAATCGTTCGTGATATCTTACCTCCTTAATGCACTTTTTTGCAATAGCAGAAAGCGTTAAATCCGAACTTTTTTGTAATTCTGTTAAGAACGCCAAATGGTATACATCAAATAAAAACTGACGCCCAATGGTATAGGCGAAGTTGGTATTTGGTTGTTCAACTAATAATACATTTTTATACTCACGTTCTTTACGAAGCATGGCAATATCGTCTTCAGTTCTATTATCTCCAGCAACTTTACCAGCATATTGAAAATAACTACGCACTTGTCCGAATAAATCTAATGAAATATTTGTGCAAGCGATATCGGTTTCTAGATTTGGGCCATGACCACAAAGTTCGCCTAAGCGTTGCCCAAGAATTAAAGAATTATCTGCAATGCCCAAAATGTATTTGTATAAGTTTTCGTTTTTCATGTTTACTTCTCCAAAAAGTGGAAATTTTATTTATTAAACATCATTCTTTTATTGAGATTTTTCAACGGTGCTGATCGTGACATTTCTTTTCAAAATATGACATCCCTGTCTTCTTAAGAGTATCACATGTGTTTTACCTCGTCAGGCAACTCATAAAATGTTGGATGACGGTAAACTTTGTCTTGAGCAGGCTCAAATAATTCTCCATTATGTTCCGGATTGGAAGCCGTAATATGATAAGATTCTACAACCCAAATACTTACACCCTCATTACGCCTAGTATAAACATCGCGAGCATTCTCTAACGCCATTTCTGCATCTGTAGCATGAAGGCTACCACAATGCCTATGTTCTAATCCGTTTTTACTTCTTACGAAGATTTCCCAAAGTGGCCAATTTTTTTTATCAGTCATAATTTATATTTTTTGTCTCATCCAGTTCTCGATTTATTTCAACTAGAATTTAGCTACGCTCATTCTGGCCGATAATCAATCCTTTGAACGATGACATTTAAACGGCTTGTTTCTCTATTCTTTCTTTTTTATTTTCGGCATGTGCCATTGCTGCGTTCCGCACCCATTCTCCTTCTTCCCACGCACTAACTCGCGCTTTCATTCGCTCTTTATTACATGGTCCATGACCTTTTACAACTTGCCAAAATTCATCCCAATCAATCTCACCAAAATCATAAATCCCTTTTTCTTCATTCCATTTTAAATCTGGATCTGGTATAGTCAGCCCTATTAATTCTGCCTGAGGCACTGTTTGATCAATAAATTGTTGACGTAAATCATCATTCGATTTTCGCTTTAATTTCCATTTCATAGATTGTTCAGTATGCACCGAAACATCATCTGTTGGCCCCAACATCATAAGACTTGGCCACCACCAGCGGTTTAAGGCATCCTGAGCCATTTCCTTTTGCTCTGGTGTTCCATTAGCCAACTTAATCATGATCTCATAGCCTTGACGTTGATGAAAACTTTCTTCTTTACATACACGAACCATAGCTCTTGCATATGGTCCATAAGAGGTATTACACAATGGTACTTGATTAATAATAGCTGCTCCGTCAACAAGCCAACCAATAGCTCCCATATCGGCCCATGTAATCGTTGGGTAATTAAAAATGGAAGAATACTTTGCTTTTCCTGAATGCAATTGTTCGTATAACTCATCCCGAGATACACCCAGCGTTTCACAGGCTGAATACAAATACAAACCATGGCCTGCCTCATCTTGAACCTTCGCTAATAGTGCTACTTTTCGCCTTAATGATGGCGCTCGTGTAATCCAATTTCCTTCTGGCAACATACCCACTATTTCAGAATGCGCATGTTGAGACATTTGCCTGATATGTGTTTTACGATACTTTTCTGGCATCCAATCTTTAGGTTCAATTTTTTCATCGCGCGCAATACGTGCTTCAAATTGATCTTCTAAGTTTTTTATTTGTTCTTCACTCATCTTTTTTTATTGTTAGTGAATGGTTATTAATAATTAGTCGAATCCATAACAAATCCAGATTCACAAAATAATTTATACATCAAAATCAACGACAACTTTTTCGGAAGTTGGGACAGCTTGACAACTTAACACCAAATTTTGCGAAACTTCTTTATCATCTAAAGCATAATTAATTTTCATTTCAACCGATCCTTCAAGAACCTGACATTTACAAGTACTACAAACGCCACCTTTACATGCAAATGGCAAATCGGCCCCAGCTCCTAGAGCGGCATCAAGAATATTATCATAATCTTTGGTCATGATAAACGCAAATTCTTTTCCACCATCAACTATTGTAACCTCTGTTCCCTCTACATTTTGCTGAGCTAGTCGTTCAGCACGTTTTATATCTTCTTCTGAAAGACCGGTAACAAATAGTTCATAATGAACTAAATCTTTTGATAGGCCAGCCTTTATTAAATAATCACTTACAAAATTGACCATGGACTCTGGACCACAAAGAAAGACCTCATTAGTATCTGGAATATCAATAAATGTTGTTGTGAGTACCTGCATTTTTTCATCATCAAAACGCCCATTAAACAACTCAATATCACGACGTTCTTTCGTTAGAAAATAATAGATTTCAAGTCTTCCAAAATATGTATTTCTCAGTTGCTCTAACGCTTCTTTAAAGATAATAGATTTGGCCGTTTTATTTACATAAAACAGTTTACAAGTAGCATCCGGTTCTTTTTCAAGATGTGCCTTAATCATAGATAAAACAGGTGTAACACCGGACCCTGCCGCAAAAAATAAATAGTTTTTTTGTTGGTTTGGATTTAAGGCCACACCAAAATTCCCACTTGGTGCCATCACTTGAAGATCATCACCCGCTTTTAAATCTTCATTACAGTACGTTGAAAATTTTCCACCTAATATATGCTTTACCGCGACTTTAAAAGTGCCATCAAAAGGGCTTGAGCACAAAGAATAAGAACGACGTACATCCTCTCCATTAATTTCCTTACGAAGGGTAAGGTGTTGTCCTTGTTTAAATTTAAAAATTTCTTTTAAATTATCAGGAACATCAAAAGTTATAACAACAGTATCTACAGTTTCTTTGTAAATACCTGCAACTTTTATGTTATAAAAATCCGCCATAGCAACACTTAATGTTTGACTAACACTTGTTAGTTATAATGACAAATTTACAAAATTAATTGCAAACTATTATTTGTTAATCCCATTTATGAGTATCGAACTTAATTCATCTGCAAATAATTCTAATTTAACATCTTCTTTCTTGGGGAGCCAAATATACAATGATCTTAATGTTGACAGCATAGAGAACAACATCACATCTGTTTTAGCATCCTTTATTAGGTTTGTTTTCACTCCTTCTTCTATAACCGTTCTAAAATCCTCTTCATAATCTTTTCGCAACTTTTTATAATACGTCAATTGATCTTCAAGATGCATCCAATCATTATTTAAGGATGCCATACCATATGGATTATTCGCGGTAATATTAACATGAAGATGACAGATTTTTTTCAACTTTTCTATACTATTCTCTTCGGTCTTCTTAATAGCTTCCAAACCATACGTAAACTCCTCAGCAAGCGAAATAATGATATCTGAAAGTATTTCTTGTTTTGATGATATGTGATTGTATAAGCTCGCTGCCTTTATTCCCATTGCTGTTGCTAAATCCCTCATGGTCACTGCACTATAACCCTTTTCCTTAAAAAGTTTAGTAGCTGTTTTAATGATTTCAGTTTTGCGAGAGTCTCGTTTCATAATTTAGGTTGAATATAAACATAATATTAATGTTGTAACATCTGTTACATACTTTTGCTAAAAAATGAATTAATTTGCATCAAAATAAAAGTAATGGGACTATTCAACTTTCTTAGCGGAGGTAAAAATGACAAAATTAAAGAATTTCAATCTAGAGATGCCGTAATCATTGATGTTAGAACAACAGCAGAATACAAACAAGGGGCAATACCGGGCTCAAAGAACATTCCACTTCAAACGATTAATGGTAAAATAGATTATTTAAGAAATCTAAACAAACCAATTATCACCTGTTGTGCGAGCGGAATGCGATCTGGCAGTGCTGCTTCAACCCTAAATACTCATGGGCTCGAGGCTATAAACGGAGGTGGATGGCAAAGTCTCTTTGCTAAAATTAAAAGCTAGCTAATTATTTATTAACTTAGTACCACTAACCTTCACTAACACAATTATGGATTTAAATAGAAGACAGTGGCTCAAAACAGCAACGCTTGCAGGGGGGTTTACCCTTTTTAACGGTTTAAATGTAAAAGCGCTTACTCCAGACGAAATTAAGCATTTCAATCCGCGAAGACTAGAGGATCCAATTAGATTAAGTTCTAACGAAAACCCTTATGGTCCTTCCGAAACTGTAAGAAATGCAGTAACTAAGGCGTTTAATGAAGGCTGTAGATATCCATATGCTTACGCTGATGATTTGGCAGAAATGTTAGCTATTAAACATGGTGTCTCGGCAGAAAGTATCATAATTACCGGAGGCTCTACCGAAGGATTGAAAATAGCTGGTATTACTTTCACGGCAGATGGCGGGGAAATTATTGCTGCCAAACCAACATTTTTAGCAATGATGCAATATGCCGAAATGTGGGGAGCAAACATTAATTGGGTCCCTGTTGATAAAAACTTAGGTTACGATTTACAAGAAATTGAAAAACGTATTTCTTCAGAAACCAAAATGGTTTTTTTATGTAATCCTAACAATCCAACTTCAACGTTATTACCTGCAGACACACTGACCGACTTTTGTTCATCTGTAAGCAAAAAAACAATCGTTTTTAGCGATGAAGCTTATTACGATTATATCGAGGATCCCAATTATCCTTCTATGGTTGAATTGGTGAAAAAAGGAGAAAACGTTATTGTTTCAAAAACTTTTTCAAAAGTATATGGCATGGCAGGAATGCGTATTGGTTACCTCATTGCTAAACCAGAACTTGCAAGCATCATAAGGGCAAATGTTGTGGCCATGAGTAATGTA
>JAGSHF010000106.1 GCA_023954685.1 Flavobacteriaceae bacterium
AGGAAACAAAAACGAAAGTACAAGTCAAGTTTCTCATGAGTATTACTTAGTAAATTCTAGAGACCGTTATCAAGCTTTAAAGCGTTTATCTGATGCCAATCCAGATATTTTCTCGGTAGTTTTTTGCCGTACTAAGCGTGATACACAAAAAGTAGCAGAGAATCTTATTGAAGATGGTTATAGCGCTGGTGCTTTACATGGTGATTTGAGTCAGAATCAACGTGATTTGGTAATGAAGTCTTTTAGAAACAAACAAATTCAAATGCTTGTGGCGACAGATGTTGCAGCTAGAGGTATTGATGTTGATGATATTACGCACGTCATCAACTACCAATTGCCTGATGAACCAGAAATTTACACGCACCGTTCTGGACGAACTGGACGTGCTGGAAAGACTGGTATTTCTATGGTGATTGTATCTAAAAGTGAAGTGCGTAAAATAAAAGGTATTGAGCGTATTATTAAGAAACAATTTGAGAAGAAAGAAATTCCTGATGGCATGGAAATTTGCGAAGTGCAATTAATGTCATTGGCAAATAAAATTCATAATACGGAAGTCAATAATGAAATTGACAAATACTTGACAAGTATAAATGACTTGTTTGAAGATACTACAAAAGATGAATTGATTAAAAAATTCTTCTCTGTAGAGTTTACCCGCTTTTTTAATTACTATCAAAAAACAAAAAATCTGAATGCTGAAGACTCTAGAAGTAGCCATGCAGATGATGAAAGATCACATAACTCTACACGATACTTTATTAATGTAGGGCGCAAAGACGGATATGATTGGATGCGTTTAAAGGATTTCTTAAAAGAAGTGCTAGAATTGGGACGTGACGATGTCTTTAAAGTTGATGTTAAAGAGAGTTTTTCATTTTTCAATACAGATAAAGGTTTACAAGAGAAAGTTTTGGCATTTTTCAACGACTTCAAATACAATGATCGTTTTGTAAATGTTGAGGTTTCTGAAGATAAAGGAAGAAGTGGCGGAGGCCGCAGTGGTGGAAGAAGAAATGATAGACGTGGTGGTGACAGACGAAGTGATAGACGTGGTGGTGGTGACAGACGCTCCGGATCAAGATCAGATTCAAAACCTAGAGGCGATAGAAGAAGCTCTGAAAGACGTTCCGAACCTCGCAGTGGCTCTGGTGGTAGAAGCGATAGACCAGAACGCAGCGAAAGAAGACGTTCTGATTCTGGATCAAGACCAAGACGTTCTGATTCAAGGTCTAGTTCTAGTAATTCAGGATCATCAAGACCAAGACGTAACAGACGTTAAAAAAATAAGTTGTTAATTAAAAGTCAAAAACACAAGCTATAAAGGATATAAACGATTAGTTTACTACTTTTACAACATAATATGTATCGATGAAAAAACCAATTGCCTTATTTCTTTTAATCTTTATAAGCCTTTGCAGCTTTGCTCAGGAACGTACAATGGTTAAAGGTAAAATTGTTAAGGCGGGTACAATTTCACCTCTTGAAAATGTGAACATTGTAAACCTTAGTGAGGTTATTGGTACATCAACAAATACGAAAGGTGAGTTTGAAATTGGAGTAAAAGCCAATGACACCTTACATCTATCGTATCTGGGTTATAAATCCATAAAAGTACGTGTCACCAATGACTGGATTAAATTTGGGAACTCTACTACTATTGAAATGACTGAGCTTGCTCTGGCACTTGAAGAAGTTGTGGTTCAGCAATTAAAATTAACCGGGTATTTGGAAGTTGATATTAAACAAGTTCCTATTCAACAAAATGTGCGTTATAGTATTTCCGGACTTTCTAGTACGGGTTATGAACGCAGATCTGCAAGTACGGTAACCAAAGTTTTAGGCGCCTTATTTAATCCTGCTGATTTCCTTCATAAAATGTTTGGTAAAAAACCAAACGAACTGCGTAAACTTCGTAAAATGAAGGAAGATGATGAGATTAGAAACTTACTTGCTTCGCGGTTTGATAGAGAAATGCTTACCGTTTTACTTCAAATTGACAAAGTGGATTTAGATTTGATAGTTAACGAATGTAATTATTCTAAAGATTTTATAAAAACGGCTAATGATCTTCAAATTTTGGATGCTATTAGCGAGTGTTATGAAGAATATAAAGTATTAAGTAGAGGTAGAACTGGAAAACTCTAGGCCTACCTCTACTCAATTTATGCTCTGGAATGTAAAGCCAATCTATTCCCTTCAGTATCTACAAATAATGCCATATACCCTATATCTGGGGATATTTGGGTTTTGTCTTGAAGCATTTTTCCTCCAGCAGCTTCTACTCTACTCATTTCAATAGCGACATCTGCAGAAGAGAAATATATCAATACACCTTTGGTATCACTAGGTTGATACGCTTTATTTTTAATTAATGAGCCTGAAGCACCTCCTTTATTTTCTGCAAAAGGGAACCACCCCATTAAAGTCCCTCCAAAATCTTGAACCTGAATTTTAATATTAAAAACAGTCTCATAAAATGCTTTTGCACGATCCATATTGGTTACCGGTATTTCAAACCAACCTATCATATTTTGTTCCATGAAAATAAATTTTAGTGTTCATATTATTATAATTAAGCTCCGTCGTGACCTGCAGTAAACATCCATTGAATCCCAAATTTATCAATGAGCATACCAAATTTACCGCCCCAAAAAGCGTCAGCAAAAGGCATGATTTGTTGTCCCCCTTCTAATAAACTATGAAACATAGTATAGGCCGCTTCTTCATCCGTATTGATAGATAAACTCATGTTATTTCCAGGTGTCATATGTGGAGTCATATTATCCGACACCATTAGGGTTTGTCCACGAAATTCAATCGTACAATGCATAATTAAGTTTTCCATAGCTTCTGTAACTTCAAAAGCTTCAGGTGGTGCTTCTTTATAGCGCATCATCTGTTTAACTTCACCACCAAGAACATCGGTGTAAAAAGCTATTACTTCTTCACAATTGCCTTTAAAGGCAACATATGGACTGAGTTTCATAATATTTATTAAATTTATTAATAGATTTATAAGATACAAAATTACCGTTGGCTGTAAAAATGAGCTACAATTTCATCATAACTCTTAATGGTTTTTTTTATCCAATCTAACTTTTTTTCTTGCCGCTCAGCCAAAGTGAGCTGCCAATCAATTTCAGTCTGCCTTAACTTGTTGGTGACATGTTGAAGAATAATTGCTGCAGACACTGAAATATTTAAACTCTCAGTAAACCCAACCATAGGTATTTTTAAAAAACAATCTGCTTGGTCAAGCACCTCTTGAGAGAGGCCCTCTGTTTCTCTACCGAAGAAAAAACATGACTTTTTAGTCACATCAAATTCATGAAGCATAGCATCATTTTCATGAGGCGTTGTGGCTACAATTTGATACCCGTTTTGCTTCAATGATTTAAGGGCTTCTTTAACAGAATGAAACCGATTAAGGTCCACCCATTTTTGAGCACCCATAGCTATTTCTCTATCGATACGCTTACTATTTCGTTCTTCTACAATATTGACTTCTTGGATTCCAAAAACGTCACAACTTCTAATAACCGCACTGGTATTGTGCAGTTGGTAAACATCTTCAGTGGCCACCGTAAAATGCTTGGTACGTTGCGCCAAAACCTTCTCAAATCTATGACGTCTATTTTCTGTAAGATATGTTTCTAAATATTGGAGTAATTCTAAATCAATCATACATAAAGCATTAGAAACTCTAATTTAATACAATCTTATTGTATCACCATAAATTATTTAAAAAGTCTCTTTAATTGCATTATATTTAATTTTTCATAATCGTATCTATGCTTACAAAATATCAAAAGTCGTTCACATTTCTTTTCATTTTAATAGTATGTTTTGAATTGGCGTGCACCAGCATTGTAAGCTTAAAACCTGTGCATTACTTTTCCAAACCTCTAATTCTTACTGCACTAATTGTATTTTTTGTTATTGAAGGCAAAGCACTGAGCAATAGCGTTAAAGGTTTAATGCTTACGGCTTTATTATTTTCACTTCTTGGCGATATTCTTTTGATGTTTGTAGACCTATCTCCATACTATTTTATAGCCGGATTATTAGCTTTTTTATGCGCACATATTACGTATGTGATTCTATTTTTGGGTAAGAGAAATAAACAATCCAAACCAAATGGTTACATCATTATACTGCTCATATATGCCTCAAGCTTGTTTTATTTACTTTATCATCATTTAGGTGATATGCTAATTCCGGTAGTGGTTTATGTGTTTGCCATTCTTTTAATGGCTATAACAGCGGCCCTTAGAAAAGGTCTGGTAAGTAAAATTAGTTATACGTTCGTACTAATTGGCGCCCTATTATTTGTCATATCTGACAGTGTTTTGGCAATCAATAAATTTCACACCGCCTTTAATGCATCTGGCATAATAATCATGCTCACCTATGCCCTAGCCCAATATTGTATTGTGATGGGGGTATTAAAACAAAACGATTAAGAAGGCGCTTTCTTTTTGGTAAAGGGGCGAATGATTAGTCGGGCGGCTTTATCAAAATTGATATAGCTATATAACCAGTTGAAGAATACGATGACGCGGTTTCTAAAACCAACTAATACCATAAGATGAATAAACATCCATATAAACCAAGCAAATACTCCAGAGAATTTAAAATTATTTAAATCTACAACGGCCTTATTACGTCCAATAGTTGCCATTGATCCTTTGTCATTATAACGAAAAGGCTTTAACGGTTGTTTATTAATTAATCGCATTAAATTCTTCCCTAACAATTTCCCTTGTTGAATGGCGGGCTGTGCAACTTGAGGATGCCCATTTGGATAATTATCAGTTTCCATATAAGCAATATCACCTAAGGCAAAAATATTAGTATAGCCTTCAATTTGATTGAATTGATTTACCCTATATCTATTACTGCGTTCTAGCAAAGACTTAGCCTCTAAACCATCAACAGGTGCGCCGGTTACCCCAGCAGCCCAAATAAGTGTTTCTGCTTCCATTTGATGTCCTGAATTTGTTGACACGGTTTTGCCATCATAATTAGTAACGATGGTTTTACAGTGGACCTCAACCCCAAGTGCTTTTAAAAATTCTTCAGCTTTCAAAGATGCATTTGTAGACATTGGTGGTAAAAGACGTTCATGCCCTTCAAGCAAATGAATTTTCATGTCATCACGATTTAAATCGTGATAATCTCTGGGCAAAATATGATTTTTCAACTCCGCAATGGCGCCAGCTAACTCTACTCCCGTTGGGCCTCCGCCAACAATAACAAAATTTAAAAACCCCTTTCGATCATTTTCGTTTTTAGCAATTGTTGCTTTCTCAAAGTTTTGTAAAATTAGACTTCTAATATTTAGCGCTTGTGGCACTTTCTTCATCGGCATGCTAAATTTTTCAATAGCAGCGTTACCAAAAAAGTTAGTTTTAGTCCCCGTAGCAATGACTAAATAATCATAACTTAAATCCCCTATATCCGCCGTTATAAGTTGTCGAGAAGCATCGAGTTTAAAAACATTTGCAAGTCTAAAAAACGTTTGTTTATGTTTTTTAATAATCTTTCGTAGTGGATAAGCTATAGAATCGGGCTCCAATCCACCAGAAGCTACTTGGTACAATAAAGGTTGAAATGTATGGTAATTATGTTTATCTATTAAAACTATTTGAACCGCTTTGTTTGCGAGCGCCTTTGCCATTTGAATTCCGGCAAAACCACCACCAATAATTACGACTCTAGGAAACTTTGAATTCGGAATATTCATGTGAAATTTATCTCATACAAAATAAAACATTCCTACAGATTTATTGCAAGATTTAATGTATTATATTTGAAATACTAACCAAAATAATTCCATTATGAAAGCTTCTATTCTAAGTCTTTTTATATGCTGTATGTTTCTAGACTTATCAGCTCAACAATCAAAAGAAGGCGTCCTTGATCAACTCGATAGCCAATCTGAAAAATATGCAAGTATTGCACAAGAGATTTGGACTTTAGCCGAAATGGGATACCAAGAAGAAAAAAGTAGTGCTTTGCTTCAAACTACATTAAAAGATGAAGGGTTTTCAATTAAAACTGGAGTGGCAGATATCCCAACGGCATTTATTGCTGAATATGGCTCAGGAAGTCCTGTGATTGCTATTTTAGGAGAGTATGATGCCTTACCCGGATTATCACAACAGGCCGTTCCTGAAAAACTATCTGCTGGTAAAGTAGCAGGCCATGCCTGTGGTCACCATTTATTTGGAACCGCATCTGCTGCGGCTGCTATTAGTGTGAAAAATTGGATGAAAGCAAACAATATAACCGGGACCGTAAGATTTTATGGATGTCCTGCTGAAGAAGGCGGCTCTGGTAAAGTGTATATGACACGTGCAGGGTTATTTGATGATGTCGATACGGTTTTACATTGGCATCCATCTTCAGTGAATGCTGCCAACCCAGGTGCAGCTCTCGCTAATAAATCAGCTAAATTTAGATTTCATGGGGTTTCAGCACACGCTGCAGGTGCACCGGAAAGAGGACGCTCTGCCTTAGATGCTGTGGAATCCATGAATTATATGATTAATATGATGCGTGAACATATTCCACAAGATGCCAGAATTCATTATGTGATTACAGATGGTGGTAAAGCTCCAAATGTTGTTCCTGATTATGCTGAAGTCTATTATTATGCAAGACATAATAAACGTGATGTTGTGATTGATATTTTTGATAGAATGATAAATGCCGCTAAAGGTGCTGCATTAGGTACTGATACGACTATGGAATTTGAAATGATTGGCGGGACACATGAATTGCTGCCAAATTTAGCCTTACAAAAATTAATGTATGATAATTTAACCGCAATTGGTGGATTTAAATACTCAGATGTTGAATTGGATTTTGCCAACAAAATTTCTAAAAGCTTAGGTCAAGAATCATTAGATACTAAATATTCTGAAGGTATAGTGCCTTACACTGTTAATGCAAAAGCCTATGGATCAACAGATGTAGGCGACGTAAGTTTTACTGTACCTACAGTAGGGCTAGGCACAGCGACATGGGTTCCGGGTACTGCCGCTCATAGCTGGCAAGCCGTAGCCGCAGGAGGCACAAGCATTGGAAGCAAGGGCATGATGATTGCTGCCAAAGCGTTGACAGCAACTGCTATGGATCTTTTTACAGATACTTCGTTGATCGCAAAAGCTAAGGAAGAATTTTTAAAACGAAGAGGCGCCGATTTTAAATACATTCCACTTTTAGGTGATCGCGCACCTGCACTTAATTACAGAAATTAAATTAATTGGCATTCTTTGTAACAAAATTTAAAATAATACTACTTACAAGGTAACTAACTAATAGTATTGGATAAAGAACTTGAACATAATTTTGTAGCATTGCTTGAAAAGCATCAAAACATTGTGCATAAAGTATGTCGGCTATATACTGATGGCTATGACGCACATAATGATTTATTTCAAGAGATTACCATACAACTTTGGAAGGCGTATCCAAAGTTTAGAGGTGATGCTAAATTTAGTACCTGGATGTATCGTGTAGGACTAAATACGGCGATTACATTATATAGAAAAACAAAACGTAAAATTCATACTCAAGATTTTAGTGAGGTGGAATTTAAAATAAAGGCTGAAGATTATGATGACACTGAAGAACAGCAATTAAGCATATTATATAAAGCAGTGCATCAATTAAATGATATTGAAAAAGCTTTGGTTTTTTTGTATCTAGAAGATAAAAACTATAGAGAAATAAGTCAAACTATGGGAATAAGTGAAGTCAATGCTCGTGTTAAAATGAATCGGGTAAAAACAAAGCTTAAAACTATATTAAATCCCTAAACCCATGGATGAATTAGAATTATTAAAAAAAGATTGGCAAAAAAACAATAAGGAGTTCCCTAAACTCTCTTATAACGAAATCTATAAGATGATTTTGGAAAAATCATCTTCCATTGTAAAATGGATATTTATTATTAGTATTTTAGAATTTGTGCTTTGGACCGGCATGTCCTTTATGTTTAAAGATGCTGATTTCAATCAACGTTTTAAAGATTATAATGCTGATAATATTATGATACCTATAATGATAATTAGTTATGGTATTTTAATCTATTTCTTCATCAGGTTCTTTTTGAATTATAGAAGAATTTCGGTGACCGATAGTGCCAAAGTCCTCATGGAAAACATCCTAAAAACCAGACGTACAGTTAGGCAATATGTAGCCTTTAACTTAATTTCAATGGTGATTACGGCTTTTGTGGTATTGAGTATTCAACTCAATCGTGATAAGCAAGTCGTTTCAATAATTGAAAAAGCTTCGGCTAATGGTGAATTATTTAAATTCTATGCAGTAACCATTCTAGTAACATTAGCAGCATTAGCTGTTATGATAGGCGTGTTTTTAGCCTTTTACTATTTGATTTATGGTATATTATTAAAACGTCTTAATAGCAATTATCGAGAATTAAAAAAATTGGAAGTCTAGGGCATGGAAATCACAAAAAAAGAATACCTCATTCTAGGCGTTGGAATGATTCTTTTTGTAAAACTATTTGATTGGTCCAATTACTTTATGTTCATTGCGTTCATTTTTATTATTCTCGCTTTTTCTAATGCTAACGAGAAAAAAAACAAAAACAAGAACGAGTAAGCGCAAGACGTTCTTACCATTTTCGTTTTTTATTGAGTTCTTCTTTATCGAGCAATTCTTTTTGCGGCACCACTTTTAAAAATGATGGATGTTGCTCGATGGCGAATTCTATTTTCTCCACGATATCTGGAATCGTTTCGTTTTCATAATCAATGACCAACGGTGCCTTAATTTCCATAGACTGTAGAATATTCTTCTTTTTTATACGCAACCCTTTTTTATCAAAAGAACGTCTAAAACCATCTATAACTATAGGCACTACAATAGGTTTGTAATGTTTTATAATATGCGCGGTCCCCTTTCTAATAGGCTTAAAAGGTGTTGTTGTACCTTGTGGAAAAGTAATTACCCAACCATCATCAAGTGCTTTTTTGATATTGGTAATATCACTCATTTTAACCTGTCTATTCACATTTTTACCCGCCGCTCTCCAAGTTCTATCAATACTAATTGAACCTGCATAGGCCAAAATTTTTGGCAACAAACCAGACTTCATAGTTTCCTTAGCCGCTACATAATAAATATTCATTTTAGGCTGCCACAAATACCCAACATTTTTTATAGAGTCATCTCTCCCACTTAAACTCGCATTAAAAACATGAAACATAGCCACAACATCAGCAAAATAAGTTTGATGATTGGATATAAATAAAACATTGGTTTCGGGAAGGTTTTTTATGATTTCAGAACCTTCTATTTTTAATTCGTTAAAACCACGATAACGCCTGTGAGTCATTCCTCCAGCGATTCTAATGAGCCACTTTTTTAAAAACAGATAATGTCCAAAAGGATTTTTCTTAAACAAACCCATAAATCTCCTACATTTCAAATTAGCTTACAAATGTAGCAAAACTACTGAACTACAAGAGTTCTTTTAACAAGTCTTTTATTTCACTTAGCATCATTGCGGTTGCTCCCCATACAATATGACCATTCAATTCAAACGCTGGCGCATCTACAGAAATACTATATGAGGTTGACACTCTTTTTGTTATCACCACGTCATCATCCATAAAATGCGCCAAAGGAACTTCAATAATCGCATTTACTTCATCGTCCTGTTTTATAAAATTTGGCGTTGATCTTGAGATTCCTATATAGGGTTGCACATAAAAATTACTCGGCGGAATATAAACTTTAGTCATTTCTTGAAGTACTTCTATGTCTTCAATTGGCACGCCAACTTCCTCATAGGTTTCTCTTTTTGCTGTACTTTCTAGTGAAGTATCCCCTTTTTCAAACTTACCTCCCGGAAAACCAATTTGAGCAGAGTGTACACCTTTATACGTATTTCTTAATATTAAAACCAAATGTGTGTTATAGTCAAAATCAGGATAAAACAATGCCATTACACCCGCCCGTTTCGCCGTTTTCATTTCTTCTTTATGACGTTTTACAAGTTCTTGTCTAAACGGAGGAGACATTTTAAATTGAGATGCTTCGGCTGGTAGTGGTATATTTTTTACTTTTGACGTGAGTTTTATAAATGCATCAAAATTCATCTATGAAAGTGCTTATTATATTTTTTTCTTTTTGTCTATTTTTCAATTGTGAAGATAAACAATCTAAACAAAAAAGAATTTTAAATAAAAACGAGAAAGTAAAAAAAGAAATATCTTCTCCAGTAAAAAAAGAAGTCTCAAGGGATACAACGGAATTTCCGGTACTTGATGATAAAACTGCCATGGACTTTTTTCTGGAATATGAAAAGCATAATAAGGAAAACAAAGTGCGTATTTATACAGATTTTGGGGATATTGATATTTTACTTTACAATGAAACTAAGTTTCACCGAGCCAACTTTATTTATTTAACAAAACGCAATTATTTTACAGATACTCAATTCTATCGAGTTATCAATAATTTTATTGCTCAAGCTGGCAATAGCGATGATAGAAAAACAGCAAGAAAAAGAAAAGTCATTGGTAAGTACTTACTCCCTACAGATACAAAAAGAGGGTTTAAGCACGATAGAGGTGCGATTAGCATGCCTAGTAGCGAAATAGATAATCCTTATAAATTAGCATCGCCATATGAGTTTTTTATAGTACAACAACATGGTGGTTCACATACCTTAGACGGAGATTATACCATTTTTGGAAAAGTCACGAAAGGGATGGCAGTTATTGATAAAATTGTTGCCGTAAAAACAGATGAAGTTGACTGGCCTCTACAAAATATTTATATTCGAAAGGTTGAAATTATTGATTAGTGTCTTGCCTGTATAAA
>JAGSHF010000087.1 GCA_023954685.1 Flavobacteriaceae bacterium
ATGTAATCCCTAAACAAATTGCAACCATTATTATCAGTAATTTTTAATTCATTACCATTTACTATGACTTCTATATCACGCATTAGGTTTTTACCAGTCTCTACAATAATTTGATAAGTAGAACCTTCACTAACAATAAGTTCAATATCTCTATTCACAAGAATTTTACTGAATTCTGACACAAAATATTCTTGCTGAATGACACTTCCTGTTGTTTTAATACAATCATTAGCGTCTTCACTATCACAAGCAAAAAGCAAAAAAATAAATATCAAAAACAAACTTTTTTTCATATTAACCTTTAATTATAATCGTATCCCTATTCCCAATTCTATCGCTTCAGCCTTAGCCGCGTGTGTTTTGAGGGTTATTGCAGCAAACCATTGATCGCCAAAATATCTTTTTAAACCAATACGTTGATAAAATCGACCTTCAAAATCAAAAGGGTAATAAATATAATATCCTAACTGCGTCAATAACGACATTTTATTAATAAACAATTCATGACCTAAAAAAATACCAGCGCGCTTATAATCTTCATCGCCATTCACCTCATTTTCTGGATACGATACTGACTGATAATAAATCAATTCCTTCAAAAAAGTTGAAAAAAACAGATCTCCTCCAAATTGAATAGCACTCTTTCTATTTAATCGTTTATCTATGTAGGCCGATAGTATATAAAAAGGATATTGTCCACTACCAATAATATCACTTTCATTTATTCCACTTCGAAAGGCAAAATTAAACTTCCAAGGTTCTGTATACTTTTTATCATCTTCCAGATTATAAAGATATTCTGTAGTATCAGACTCTAAATTATAATTCACTCCAAAATTAAAACTAATTGTATTCACACTGGTGTTCGGTGCTTTTACATTCGCATTTGAAAAATGTAAAAAAGACAGTCCTAATTGAAACCCAAATTGATCAAAAATGTTTTCCTTTTTATAAAGTAGCATGGCATACGTGCTACTAAGCAGAGTTGAACCAAAAGCAATGTTTTTATGATTGGCATCTCTGTCGTAAGGATTTGAAGTATATCCCAGACCTTGTCCAATACGAAACATTAATTGTCTATTTAAGAAATAAAAATTATAATGAGCATAAAGGGCAAAGTTATTACCAAGCACCTCATTTTTAAAATTTTGATAGCTAAACGAAACACCATAATCTGGATAATTATACCGTTGTTCCCAATCGTTTTTACCATAGGTTTTTCTATTCCAACTTAAAATAACGCCTTCTGGATGCCCTTTAATTAAATGTAATATATTGGGGTTATGTAACGCAATGTTCCCATTAAAATAACTCACGTCAATACTCGACGGATTTGGTTCAGGAGCTTGAGCAAACACCAAAGCACAGCACATAAAAATAACGCTACAAATGAGTTGTTTCATGCTAAATTATATGTCGTAAATGTAATGGATTAATTGTAATATGGTTAGGATAATTTTTGAAGTGCTTTTTCAAGCAAATCGAATATAAGAGATATTTCTTCTGCTTTTGCAGTACCAACTGAGAGTCTGAACCAATTAGAATCACTAGCCGTACCAAAAGCATAAAACGGCACAATGGCCAATTTAGCCTCGGTTAACAAATAACTAGTAACATCTTGAATGCTTTGTAATTTTTTTCCATCTGATGTCGTTTTGCCCAATAAATCAAATTGTACCGTTAAGTATAAAGCCGCTTCAGGTTCAATAGCGTTAACTGGATATCCAGATTTTTTCAATGCTTGAAATCCATCAAAAAAAGTGACAAGATGACTGTGCAAATCTATTTTTATTTGAGAAAGATAATTGGATACTGCAGTGGTATTTTCTAAAAATTCTGCTGTTGCCATCTGTTCTGGTTTAGGCGACCAGGCCCCAATATGACTTAACATAGCTTTCATTTTGCTAATTACATGAATTGGTCCAAAAGCCCAACCAACCCGTACTCCTGTCGCAGCAAATGCTTTGGATATTCCATCGATAAAAATGGTGTAATCGCGCATTTTTGATACCAATTCAACGGGATTGAAATGTTTTGTTTCCCCGTAGGTGAGTTGCCAATAAATTTGATCATACAAAACATAAAGTGGTTTTAAATTAAGAGCTTCCCGTCTTCTGTTTTCTTCAACAATCAATTGAGAAATTTCTAATAAATCTACCTTTTTAAATGTTGTTCCTGTTGGATTCAATGGAGAGCAAAGCGCTACTAAATTCACGTTTTTTATATGTGGTTTCAACTCTGCTGCTGTAGGCATAAATTTGTTTGCAGCATTTGTTTCTACAACAACCGCCTTGTTCCTTGACAAATATGTATAAGCATCATTATTCCATGATGGTACCGGATATAAAACCGTATCATCGATATCAAGTATTGTTTGATAAGCAGCATAAATTAATGGTCTAGCTCCTCCAGAAATCAAAATTTCATTTTCAGAATATTCCAAACCCAAATGCTTTGCAAGATACTTTGATACATTCTTACGAAGAACTTCCATGCCATTAGCTTGTGGGTAGTTTGTAAGATTATTATCATAAGCTTTGATAATAGCGTCTTTTAAAGCCGTAGGAATTGGAAAAGTATTGGAGTCAAAATCCCCTATAGTTTGATTGTAAACCACCTCACCTTTTGCTTTTAAAGCATTGACCTCTCCTGCAATTTTAATGATTTCAGATCCCTTTAAACCTTCTGCTAATTCTGATATTTTCATATTAAACTTATCGATGTGCTTTACAAAAATAAGCTTTATTAGCTGAAACTAATCCGATGAAAAACCTAAATTAAAATACTTTTGAAGCAATAGATTTAATGTTATCACTCTTCCCCATTGAATAGTAATGCAATACCGGGATTTTAGCCTCGCTAAGTTCTTTAGATTGTGCTATGCACCATTCAATTCCAACTTGTCGAACTTTAGCATTATCATTGCATTTCAAAACTTCCTTAATTAACGCTTCTGGCAAATCCACATGAAAACGATGTGGTATTAAATTGAGTTGCTTTTTAGTTGCGAGAGGTTTTAATCCAGGAATAATAGGAACAGAAATGCCATGCTTTCTGCACTTATCTACAAATTGAAAGTACTTTTGATTATCAAAAAACATTTGTGTTACAATATACTCAGCACCATGCTCTATTTTCTTCTTTAAAAAATGAATATCGCTTTCTAAGCTAGGAGCTTCCATATGTTTCTCTGGGTATGCTCCAACACCTACACAAAAATTTGTAGCAGAAGTGTTTTGCAATTCATCGTCCAAATATTCGCCTTGATTCAAAGCATTAATTTGAGATACCAATGCACTTGCATAAGCATGACCTTCTTTTTCCGGTTTAAAATATGTTTCACTTTTTACTGCATCGCCTCTTAATGCCATCACATTATGAATCCCTAAAAAATCCAAATCTATCAGGAAATTTTCGGTGTCTTCTTTTGTAAATCCACCACATAAAATATGAGGCACGGCATCAACACCGTATTTATTTTGAATCGCTGCACATATCCCAACAGTTCCAGGCCGTTTTTTTACCACTTGCTTTTTCAGTAATCCATTGCCTAAATCTTTATAAACGTATTCTTCACGATGATAAGTTACATCAATAAAAGGGGGTTTAAATTCCATTAATGGGTCTATATTATCAAAAATTGAATTGATATGCTGACCTTTTAAAGGTGGTAATATTTCAAATGAAAACTGTGTGTTGCCATTTGCATTCTTAATATGTTCAGTTACTTTCATAGTAATGCCTGCGAAAGCAGGTGTCTTTTAAATTACTTTTATTTATTTCATGCTACGCTCTGGGTTTCAAAACCCTTATACAATACATAGCATTGCTATTCAGCTAAATTTGGATTCAGCCATTTCCTCGCTTTATCTATTGAAATATTACGACGATTTGCATAATCTTCCAATTGATCATCTTTTATTTTTCCTAATCCAAAATATCTTGCTTCTTGATTACCAAAGTAATAGCCACTAACACTAGCGGCTGGCCACATCGCTAAACTTGCTGTTAATTTTACGCCTATGTTTTTTTCTATATCCAATAAGTTCCAAATGGTTGTCTTCTCCAAATGATCTGGACACGCTGGGTAACCAGGAGCAGGGCGTATGCCTTTATAATTTTCTTTGATCAGTTCATCGTTTGTTAAATTTTCATTTTTGGAGTAGCCCCAGTATTTAGTTCTAACTTTCTTGTGTAAATATTCAGCGTAGGCTTCAGCCAAACGATCAGCCAAAGCTTTTATCATGATGGCATTATAATCATCATGATTGTCCTCAAACTGTTTTGCCAATTCTTGAGTTCCAAATCCAGTTGTCACACAAAAACAACCCATGTAATCTTGCTTCCCTAATTCTTTTGGCGCAATAAAATCTGCAAGCGCTATATTAGGTTTACCTTCTGATTTTTTAGATTGTTGCCTGAGAGACAAAAATGTATCTAATGTATTTCCTGTATCATCGTTAACTTCAATATCATCATGATTAATTGTATTCGCTGCAAACAATCCGAAAATTGCTTTTGCATTGAGAAGCTTTTCATCAAAAACACGTTTCAATAGCAATTGCGCATCATCAAACAACTCTTTTGCTTGTTCTCCAACAATATTATCATTTAAAATCTCAGGGTATTTGCCATGCAAATCCCAGCTTCTAAAAAATGGAGCCCAATCAATAAAATCTTCAAGTTTTTTAATGTCAAAATTTTCAATTACCTGAACTCCTAATTGTTGTGGCTTAACAATTTCAGTAGTTTGCCAATTAATACTGAACTTGTTTTTTCTAGCATCTTCAATAGATAAAAATTCTTTTTTCCTTGTTCGTTTTAAAAACTGCTCACGAAACTTATCGTACTCGTCCCTAATTTGGGTTTTAAACAATTTATTATTCTTTTGAAGTAAACTTCCAACAACTGTTACCGCTCTGGAAGCATCATTAATATGAACCACAGAATTGCTATAATTTGGTGCAATTTTAACTGCTGAATGCGCTCTTGAGGTCGTTGCTCCTCCAATAATCAATGGAATATTTAGATTTTTTCTCTCCATTTCTTTCGAAACAAACGCCATTTCATCTAGTGAAGGTGTAATCAAGCCGCTTAATCCAATAATATCTACATTTTCTTTTATTGCTGTTTCTATAATTTTTTCAGGTGGCACCATCACACCTAGGTCAACAATGTCATAGTTATTGCAACCCAAAACAACACTCACTATATTTTTACCAATATCATGAACATCTCCTTTTACAGTTGCCATCAAAATTTTACCTGCAAATTGTTGCTTGCCATCCTTTTCTGCCTCAATAAAAGGCTGTAAATATGCCACGGCTTTTTTCATAACGCGTGCAGATTTTACGACCTGAGGTAGAAACATTTTTCCACTTCCAAACAAATCACCAACTACATTCATCCCAATCATTAAATGTCCTTCAATGACTGCTATTGGTTTTTCTGAAGCCAAACGCGCTTCTTCAACGTCTTCAATTATAAAAGCATCAATACCCTTGACTAAAGCATGTGTAATTCTATCTTGTAAAGGATTGTTACGCCATTCTAAAATTTGTTCTGTAGTTTCTCTTTTTTGCCCTTTAACCGTTTCGGCAAAATCTAATAACCGCTCAGTGGCATCATCACGTTTATCAAATAGCACATCTTCAACACAATTCAATAAATCTTTGTCAATTTCATCATAAACCTCCAACATGGTGGGGTTTACAATTCCGAGATTCATTCCATGTTGAATGGCATGATATAAAAAAGCTGCATTAATAGCTTCACGAACTATATTGTTTCCACGAAAAGAAAATGACACATTGCTAACGCCTCCAGACACATTCGCATAAGGCAGATTCTTACGTATCCATTTGGTGGCTTTGAAAAAATCTAAGGCATTCAAACGATGCTCATCCATTCCAGTAGCAACAGGGAAAATATTAGGGTCAAAAATGATATCTTGAGGTGAAAAACGAACAATGTCTACTAATATTTTATAAGAACGTTCGCAAATTTCTATTCTACGTTCATAAGTATCAGCTTGTCCTTTTTCATCAAAAGCCATCACAATCACTGCTGCCCCGTAACGCTTTACCAATTTTGCTTGACGTACGAATTCCTTTTGGCCTTCCTTTAGACTAATTGAATTTACAACGGATTTCCCTTGAACGACTTTCAAACCAGCTTCAATGATATCCCATTTAGAGCTATCAATCATTATTGGAATTCTAGCAATATCAGGTTCAGACGCAATAAGGTTTAGAAAAGTTGTCATAGCATACTTGCCATCCAGCATGCCTTCATCCATATTTACGTCTAATATTTGTGCGCCGCCATCAACTTGATCCCTAGCAACATCTATAGCTTCATTATAGTTTTCTTCTTTTATCAGTCGAAGAAATTTTCTTGAACCAGTGACATTGGTACGCTCACCAATATTAATAAAATTACTCTCTGGTGTGACAACTAAAGGTTCTAATCCTGAAAGTGTTAAATATTTATGCTCTTTATTCATCTATATTGTATAAAATAGATTCCTGTTTAAGCAGGAATAACAATCGCTCTTGGTTTATAATTTTGGGCAACTTCGGCAATCGCTTTAATATGTACGGGACTAGTACCGCAGCAACCACCAATAATATTTATAAGTCCATCTTGGAGATAATCTTTAATTAATGCCTGCATTTGGTTGGGCGTTTGGTCGTATTCACCAAAAGCGTTTGGTAAACCGGCATTTGGATGTGCGGAGGTGTGAAAACCCGTAATATCCGATAAACGTTGCAAATACGGTTTTAGCTGTTCTGCTCCTAATGCACAATTAAAACCTACACTCAATAGAGGAATATGAGAAATGGAAGTTAAAAACGCTTCAACGGTTTGACCCGATAAAGTCCTACCCGAAGCATCTGTTATAGTGCCAGAGACCATCACTGGTGTATCTATCTCTCGCTCCTCTTTAACTTCCTCAATGGCAAATAATGCTGCTTTCGCATTAAGGGTGTCAAAAATAGTTTCCACCAATAACACATCCACCCCACCATCAATTAATGCCTCTATTTGCTGTTTATATGCAATGCGTAGTTCGTCAAATGTAATGGCACGATATTCGGGCCTATTAACATCTGGAGATAAACTTGCCGTTTTGTTGGTAGGTCCAATACTCCCTGCTACAAAACGTGGTTTTTCTGGATTTGCTTTGGTAAACTTATCAGCAACCTCCTTGGCAATTCTCGCAGATTCAAAGTTAAGTTCATAAACCAATTCTTCCATATTGTAATCTGCCATGGCGATCGTAGTTCCCGAAAATGTATTGGTTTCAACAATATCCGCACCTGCTTCAAAATACTTTGCATGAACTTCTGCAATCGCTTTAGGTTGTGTTAAAGACAACAAATCATTGTTTCCTTTCAATGAAGACGGATAATCTTTAAAACGCTCGCCTCGAAAATCTTCCTCAGAGAAATTATACTCCTGTAGCATGGTTCCCATAGCACCGTCTAGCACAAGGATCTTTTCTTTTAACTCATTATTAATATTTATCATTCTAAATCTTATTGCAAGTGTATGCCACACTCTCTGTTCTTTAGAGCCTTTACAGGATCAAAATAATTATTATTTTTATTCAAATTGTGAGTCTTGATGTAATCATCTAAGTCATCATCATTCCAATAATAAAACGGGCTTACTTTTAAAATCCCCTCTTTACTATAACTTAATATGTCTTTTTTATTTCGATATGCTGTTTGTCTTACTCGAATATTGGTGAACCAAATTTGAGGATTGTGAGTCCTCAAAGCCCTTTTAAAAGGCTCAATTTTAACCAGATTAGAAAATTTAATAAAATTTTTATCATTAATACTTTCAAAATTAAAGTTAGATGCTATTTCAGTTTTACTTTTAGCAGCTTGATATTTGTGAATGTTTAATTTGTATTTTGAAGTTAAGTACGCCGCATGGTCATAAGTACTCTGACTATTAAACAAAGTATCACACCATATAACTTCAATATTTTTATCATGCCTAGAGATGGTACTTAATAACACCTCAGAATACACACCAAAACTTGTGGAAACGATTTTATTGTCCGAAATTTTTAAAGCCCAACTTATTATGTCATCAGGGGATTTATTTTTAAGTACTTTGTTATAAAAACCAATATCGACTTTACATTTTTGCATCGAGATTCTTTATCTTATTTAATTTATTAGGCTTGATAGTTTTATGACATCACTCAAAACACCGCGAGCCGTAACGTGTTTTCCTGCTCCAGCACCTTGAATGACTAAAGGTTGTTCTCCGTAAGATTTCGTAAAGATTTCAAAAACCGAATCTGCACCTTTTAATTGCCCTAATGCAGAATTTCTATCTTCCGAAATTAATTTAACTTCCAATTTATTTTTAGCAACATCCAAGTCACCCACATACCGCAGTACTTGATTTGTTTCTAATGCTGTTTTTAATTTTACAAAAGGTGCATCTAGCTCTTTGCTTCTACTTTTAAATTGATGTAGGGTTGTCTTTCCATTAAGTTGTTTTGGTACTAAAGATTCTATAACAATATCCTGAAATTCAGTCTTAATATTTAGTTCTCTAGCTAAAATTAACAATTTTCTAGCCACGTCATTGCCAGATAAATCTTCACGAGCATCGGGTTCAGTCAATCCTAAATTTGAAGCGTCGTTTATTATCTTAGAAAATGGTACATCCGCATTTGAAAACGTATTGAAAATGTAGCTAAGTGACCCAGAAAACACCCCTCGAATTCTATTAATTTGATCTCCTGAATTGTATAAATTTTTAACCGTTTCTATTACAGGCAAACCAGCACCAACATTAGTTTCGTACAAAAAAGATTTGTTATTTTTCTTTAATGCCACTCTTAGGGCCTGATAAAATTCATACCGCAGTGTATTAGCTACTTTGTTGGCCGAAACAATGTGAAATCCATTTTCGATTAAAGGAATGTAATTATTAGTAAACGTTACACTAGCTGTTGCATCAATTGCTATTAAGTTTTCGAATTTATGTTGATTTACATAACTAATTATTTCATCAATTTTATAGGGTACGGAAAATGTGTCAAAATCCGTTTCCCAAGTACCCGAAATACCATCTTTATCAAAAAACGCTAATTTTGAATTCGCTATTATTGGAATTTTTAATTGTAAATTTTGATCTTGCTGCAACCTTAATCGTACTGCTTCTATTTGATTAATTAAAGTGCTTCCTATTTGCCCAATTCCAAACAAAACAAGATGTACAGTTTTATTGTTTGACATAATGTTTTTCTTTATTTGAATTGATAGCTCTAAAGGCTTGATTTAAATCATTAATTAAATCCTCTGCATCTTCAATCCCACATGATAATCTAATTAATGAATCTTTAATACCTGATTGTAAGCGTTTTTCACGCGGAATAGAAGCATGTGTCATTTGTGGCGGGTGACATAACAAGCTCTTCACCCCACCTAAACTTTCTGCCAATTTGAAATAATCTGTACTCGTTACAAATTGATTGGCTGCTTCTTGATTATCCTTCTTTAACGTAAACGAGACAATACCGCCGAACAATCCATTTTGTTGACGTTTGGCAATTTCATGGTTTTTATGAGTTACTAAACCAGGAAAATACACATCATCAACATCTTCATGATTATTTAAAAAAGCGGCTACAGCAAATGCATTTTCACATTGTTTTTTAAATCTAAGCTCGAGTGTTTCGATGCCGCGGATGGTTAAAAAACAATCCCACGGTCCTAGCACGCCACCTGAAGCGTTTTGAACAAACTTAAGTTTCTCCGCTAATTGTTGCGTCTTTACAACCACTAAACCGGCCACTAAATCTGAATGACCACCAATATATTTTGTTCCACTATGGATAATAATATCTGCGCCTAATGCCAAAGGTTGTTGTGCAATTGGGCTCGCAAAAGTATTATCAACCACCAAAAGAGCATCCACACTTTTGGCTATTTTTGATATTTCTTGAATATCTGAAACTTTTAAAGTAGGATTTGTTGGTGATTCAATCCAAACTAATTTTGTTTTACTGCTAATTATGTTCCCAATATTTTCCACATCAGTAGTATCTACATAATGTACTTTTATACCTAATTTTTCATACACATGTGTGAATAAACGATATGCTCCTCCATAAATATCATCCACAGCAATGATTTCATCTCCTGTAGATAATAATTTTAAAACAGCATCAATTGCCGCTAAACCTGTAGCAAATGCGAAGGCGGAGTGACCACCTTCTAATTTAGCGACAACATCTTCTAAAACTTTTCGCGTTGGGTTGTTGCTTCTTGCATAATCGAAGCCTTTGTTTACACCAGGTGCTTCCTGAATAAACGTTGATGTTTGGTACACAGGTACCGAAATTGCTCCTGTAAGTGGATCACTTGGGATTGAATGAATAATTTTTGTTGCACTCATTTTTCTAAAATTTGAATTAATAAAATAAATTAAACCAAAAGTCAAATGCGCTTTTAATAAGCGTACTTAATAGAAAAATGTTATAAGAAAATACATGATTACAGATGTGTAATTATGTTTGAGTTATCTATCCAAATTAGCGATAAATGAATGGCTTCTTCAAGTAGAATTTAGCACCTTCTCAATTGCTTGAGGGTTGCTAAGGCTTCAACGGGTCTAATCCCTCCACCTTTCTTGATAACATTTCAGTAAGTTTTTGAACTTTGTGAGCACAAATATTCAAAAATAAAATATTACTAACCAAATATATTTCGGTTTATTTTGTTATTTTTTGTTTTGAAGTTTAAATTTTTCAGCTATAATGATATCTACAGATTTATTTTCTATTTTACTTTCAAGCCACGAAATAATATCCAAATATAAAAAGGCACGTCTTTCATAAGGATGATTTTCAAATGTTTTGAGTTTAGCATGGAGTTTTAGGAACTCCTTTTTTATTTGATGCGGATATATATCCCCCAAGGCTTTTAAGAATTTAATCATCTCTTTCTGCACTTCGTACAAATCTTCCATTTTTATTAAAAACTTGTACGTACTTTTTATTAAGGCATCCAAGTTATAATCTAACCCGGCTTCATAGTGGGCGACCAAATTTAAAACCCTTGAAAAGCACAATAAATCCTCTCGCATGATTAAGGACTTATTGCTTATTATTTTGTCCAAATACACAATACACTTTTCATTATCACCAATACCAAAATAGAGGCTGGCAATTTTATAATAAAACACCATGACGTGGTGTTCATCAATTCTATTTTTATAATTTTTTAAACCCACTAACACCTCATTAACCATCGGTAATCCTGCTCTAAAACTACCTTCAAAAAAATGTAAATTAAACTTATTTGTATAGAGGTATAAAAAGGTTAATCCTTCTACGTTATCATCTTTCGGAAAGTTTTTTGATTTAGTGACTTCTTCAAAATCAGTCAAACATTCTTTAAACCTTTTATAATCTTTAATGAAAAATAGCGATTCTAAAAGGTATTGGTTTCCTCGTAAAAAGAACACGGGATTCAAAGAAATCATAGCCGGATGGTCATAAAACAAATCCACCCATTGTTTAGAATATTTATAACAGGACTTAAAGTCTTGAGTCAAAAAACTAAACCACAAATATGATTTATACAACCAAAGCTTCTCTCTAAAACCTAATTTTTGAATGTTATATTTAGGCAGTCTTGCATTAAAATATTTGACAATGGTTTCATGCTCAGCATCATTCTTTACATAACCCGTTTTCAAAAACAAACCATAAAGTTGCAATGACAAGTTTGACAATTTACTCGCTAATACATTTTGTTGACTCAATTCCTTGGCTTGAATCGAAAGCTCATCGGCGCGATTACTAATACTTCTAGTAATGTATTGCGATTCAATCACTTTTTCAAGTTCAATAATTTCATATGCTATGTTTTTCTCTTCGTTCTGAAGCCCCAAACTTTTGGCCTTATCAAGAATCTTTAAACTCTGTTTATAAAGCCCCTTATGATAAAGTATCGTAGCAAAATCAAGCTGTTCTCGAATTTGAATCCTCACATTTTGATGCGAAGGATTCAATCTCAAACTGATTAATATTTGTTTATATAAATGTGCTTTTAAGTTTGAAATCTGTTGCTTTTTGACAATACCTTTTTTTAAAATAACGCGTTCGTTATAGCTTGACATTTTATCCAAAACATTAAAGAGCATCAAGAATTTTGAATCTTCATTGACCCCCAAACGTCCAACGTATAGCTTAAATTGACGCTTTTCGGATTTTGAAAGCGACTTTACTAGGTCAAACAAATTATCTTTTTGTTCTTTAGTCATCGTATCATAATTTAATATAACAATTTGATTTTCAATTACTTAATTATTAACTAAAACTGTTAAACATTGTAAAACCACGGGTACATGTAGTGGTTTTAGTCATCCAAAATATAACTTCGTAAAACAATACGAAAATATATCTTAATAAATGTCTAACTCACAAGTACAAATATTTGATACAACGCTTAGAGATGGCGAGCAAGTTCCAGGGTGTAAACTAAACACAAATCAAAAATTAGTGATTGCTGAGCAGCTTGATTTTTTAGGTGTAGATGTTATAGAAGCTGGATTCCCAGTTTCTAGTCCAGGTGACTTCAAATCGGTTGAGGCTATTTCTAAAATTGTTAAAAATGCTACAGTTTGTGGATTAACACGCTCTGTTAAAAACGACATTAAAGTGGCGGCTGAAGCTTTGCATTATGCAAAAAAACCCAGAATACA
>JAGSHF010000242.1 GCA_023954685.1 Flavobacteriaceae bacterium
AGTGCTATTATAGTACAAGGTTTAGCCAATGATAATGTGAAGGGAAGTTTGTTAAATAGGCTTGTAAAAGAAGTGGGTTTAAGTTTAATAAACGGTTTAGCTTTGGCTTTACTAGTGATGTTATTCGGGTTTATTATTGGGCAGAATTCAACAGAAAGCCTGGCCATTGCTGTTTCTATGATGTCGGTAATTGTTGTAGCTGCTTTGGTGGGTACCTTTGTGCCTATTATTTTAGATAAGCGTGGTATTGACCCTGCAATAGCTACGGGCCCGTTTATTACTACAAGTAATGATATTTTAGGGATATATCTGTTTTTCGTTTTAGCCGGCCTTATTATTGGATTTTAGCAGGCTACTTTATGTATCATTTGATATTAATTGTAATGCAATTTCTACAATTAAATCTTCGTAACTTTACCATATGAAAGCGATAAACATAAAAGATAAATTTGCAAAATTTAGTAAGAACTGGCATCCGCATCAAATTGCGATAATAGATGATATGCAAGTCATTTTGGCCAAATTGAAAGGTGAATTTGTTTGGCATAGTCATGACAATGAAGATGAATTATTTCAAGTTGTGAAAGGCACTTTGTATATGCATTTTAGAGATCGTATTGAAATTGTAAATGAAGGTGAAATTATTGTAGTGCCTAAAGGTGTTGAACATAATCCAAAAACAATGAACGATGAGGAAGTTCATGTGCTGTTGTTTGAAAAACTATCCACAGCGCATACAGGAACTGTAGCACATGAAAAAACACAAACTCATTATCCTAAGATATAACACTAATGTCTGGCCGAGTGCAATTGGGGTCTAATTATAATCCTTTATTAAGATTTCTATAGAAGTTTAACTCGGGTGGAAATAAAAGACAGAAAATAAGCATGAGAATTCTTCACCTTGATACCAACCATCCATTACTAATTGATCAGTTGAATGCGTTAAACTTCACTAATGATGAAGATTATTCATCACCTAAAGACGACATCATATCAAAAATAAGTACGTATGATGGCATCGTTATCAGAAGTCGCTTTTCTATTGATAAACAATTCTTAGATGCTGCCACTAATTTAAAGTTTATTGGCCGTGTTGGTGCTGGTTTAGAGAATATAGATTGTGATTATGCTTCAAAAAAGGGCATTTATCTTATTTCGGCTCCGGAAGGCAACCGAAACGCTGTAGGAGAGCATGCACTAGGCATGTTATTGTCTCTTTTTAATAAGTTAAATCCAGCAGACCATGAAGTTCGGCAGGGAAAATGGTTGAGAGAAGCAAACCGTGGGATAGAATTGGACGGAAAGACAATAGGAATTATTGGTTATGGCAATATGGGCAAAGCTTTTGCGAAAAAACTTAAAGGATTTGATGTTAACGTATTGTGTTATGATCTAAAACCTAATGTTGGAGATGCCAATGCCCAACAGGTTGCTCTTAATACGTTACAAGCCAAGGTTGATGTTTTGAGCCTGCATACACCAGAAACACCATTAACCATTGGGATGGTGCAAACAGCGTTTATTAATAAATTTGAAAAGCCATTCTGGTTACTCAATACTGCACGTGGTAAAAGTGTAGTCACGGCAGATTTGGCAGAAGCATTAGAATTGGGAAAGGTATTAGGAGCTGGGCTTGATGTTTTGGAATATGAAAAAGCATCTTTTGAGGATTTATTTTCTAATCAAGAACTGCCTATGGCGTTCCAATATTTGATTAAAGCCAATAATGTAATCTTATCACCACATGTAGCCGGATGGACTGTTGAAAGTAAAGTGAAATTGGCACAAACCATTGTTGATAAAATAAAAGCAAAATTTTGTTAACTTTCACTAATGAAGAAAACCGTGCTTGTTTTTGCATTATTAATTCTTGCCCTTTTATTGCTGTTTCAAATTGGGAAATACGCAACGCTTACCAATAATTTGCGATTTGAAATTGTAATTGCTGTGATTGCGGTAGTGTTCTTTTTTGTAGGGGTCTATATCAATAAAAAAGGCTTGCATAAAAATATAAATAATAAACAGGAAATCGATCATCAAAAGATTAAGGCCTTAGAGATAACGGATCGTGAATATGAAGTACTAGAACGTATTTCAGAAGGGTTATCGAATAAAGAAATTGGTGAGAAGTTATTCGTTTCAGAAAGCACAATTAAGACGCACGTTTCAAATTTACTAAGCAAATTAAATGCTAAGCGGCGCACCCAAGCTGTTCAAATCGCCAAGGATCTCCAAATCTTAGAATGACCTATTTCAATACTTAAGTATGATGTATTTGGTACTTTAGTATGAGCCTTAAATAAAAGGCGTGATATACATTTGTTTAATCAATTAAAACTCACATATTATGAAATTAGGAGCATTCTCAGCAAGTCTAAGTGTCAAGGATCTTAAGGTCTCAAAAGAATTTTATGAAAACCTCGGATTTGAGGTTTTTGCGGGTAATTTTTCCCATAATTACCTCATTATGAAAAATGGAAATGCCCTAATTGGAATATTTCAAGGGATGTTTGAAGGTACTATTTTAACTTTTAATCCTGGATGGGATGAAAATGCAAATACTTTGGATAGTTATATGGATGTTCGGCATATTCAAAAAGAGCTTAAATATAAAAACATCAAATTAGAAAGCGAGGCCGATGAGAATACTGAAGGACCTGCTAGCTTTATAGTGAAGGATCCTGATGGGAATACAATTTTAATAGATCAGCATATTTAAAAATAATTAACTCAACAATCATGAAAAATACCGTTTTAAAATTTGGTAGCTATGGGTTTGTTACGGGCCTAATTATATTTTTGATTCATCTTATAATTGGCGTTGATAATTTTGATTCTAATACCAACGAAATTGTTGGTTATATATCAATTTTTATTTCATTAGCCTTTATTTATTTTGGGATCAAAC
>JAGSHF010000055.1 GCA_023954685.1 Flavobacteriaceae bacterium
CGACGCCCAACATCTTCAATATGTGGATTTAAACCTCTATTTTCATGAACTACCACAATACCAGGTAACTTTTTTGTGTTTCCCTTAGGCTGTGATAACAGCCCCTTAATTGTTCCTCCTCCTTTTGGAGAGTCATATTCAATATAACCTGAATCCAATCGAGGATCATTATCCTGTATTTGAAGTTTTTTAACATAATCTGGCAACATAAAGCTCATTAAAGAACTTACTGTTAACCCGCCAATAGCATATAGTGATAACTTTTCTCCAAATTGACGACGATCAATTTTATTGTGTGCGTAATCGTCATAAAGGTCAAAAACTTCTTGCTTAATGTCTTCTTTTTTTAAGTTTTTCATGATCAAATATGTTTAGTAATACTTTCTTATTGCTTGATGATCTCATCAACGTCTAGTGCATTTAATAATTCAGGCTTTCCAAATCCAAGTGCTTCAAGTTTGTCTAGTTGAGTAGCGGCATCACCCACCACAAGATAAATCATTTTAGTCGGATTTAAATATTTTTCAGATAAAGTCTTAATATCTTCAACTGTCATAGCTTGAACAACAGTTTCTCTTTGTTTCGCATAATTATCATCATAACCATAATTACTGATATTACTTAGCATGTTTAATTTAGAACGTAAAGTTTCAAAAGCACGTGCGTTACTTTTAACCATATAGCCTTTTGTAATTTCTAAATCATTTTCAGTATAATTTATACCATAATTTTCAAGAATATCTTTTACCAAACTCGCAGATTCAAATGTAACGTTCGAGCGCACACCACTTGAAATAGTAAATGGACCTTTTATTGTACTGCCCGAAAAGTTTGACCTTATACCATAGGTGTAACCCTTTCCTTCACGTAATTGTTGCGTTAGTTGAGATGCAAACCCGCCACCACCTAATCGGTAATTTAAAATTGATGCAGGATAAAAATCGGGATCGGTCGCTGCTATTGCTGGATAACCGAAATTAATTACCGATTGTTTCGCACCAGGAACATCGTAAAAATATACCTTAGACTCCTCCGGCGCTTTAATTGTTGGTAAAACTGGAAAAATAACCGATTTGTTTTCCCAATTCGCATTTATGCCTACTAAAGATTGTTCTACATCACTTTGTACGATATCACCCACAATATTAAAATTGGTAATGCTTGGAGAAAGGTTACTGCTGTAATACGATTTTAAATCTTCAATTTCTATTTCGGTAACACTACTTTTTGTACCTGAATTATTATGCGAAAGTATGTGATCATCTCCATAAACTAGTTTTGCGAATTGATTATTAGCAATACTATTTGGTCGTGCCTTTTGACGTTCAATTTGACTTAAAGTACTTTGTTTTAATAGGTTAAATTCTTTTATATCCCAACGTGGTTGTAGTAATATTTCTTCAACCAATGCCATGGTAGCAGCATAGTTTTTTGCTAAACTATTTCCAGATATTATTATAGACTCATCTGTAGCATAAGCGTTAATTGATGCGCCTAGCGTTTCAATGGCATTTTCTAAGGCTTCAGGTGTTTTATTAGCTGTCCCTTTAGTTAATAATTGGGCCAATAAATTTGAAACCCCAACTTTGTTAGCGTCTTCTAGCAATAAGCCCCCTTTTATTTGTATTTGAAATTGAACTAACGGTACTTCATCATTATGAATACCGAATAGTTTAATGCCTGATGATAACTCCTTTTTCCATACAGCTGGTACTTTTACATTGGGACTTGCGCCATATGGTGGTTCGATACTTCGATCGAAACTTGAAGGTGTTCTTTCATATTGGGCCGCGATGCTGGCATCAAATTGCTCTTCTGCCCCTTCAATAATTTGTTCTTCAACAACTTCTGCTAGAATAGCGCCACGAAGTGCTAAATCTTTTTGTTTTTTTGGAACAACACTGGTAGCAATATAATGTTTGTCCTTTATATAGGTCTTATATACGCGCATGACGTCTTCAGGCGTAACAGCAAGAATATTTTTAACATCTTGATTGATATAAGAAGGGTCACCGGCAAAAATCTCATACTGTGCTAATTGAAACCCTTTTCCTAAAACACTGGATAGGCTATTATAAAAATTAGTTTCTTGGCCTGCTTTAATGCGATCTAAATCTGACTGCGCTATACCTTCAGATTCAAATTTGGAAAGCGCTTCTTTAATTGCAACATGAATTTCTTGTAAGTTTTTACCAGAAAAAGCGGTTGATCTCATTGATAATTGCCCAGCAATTTCAGAATTGTATTGATTCATATTCACGGCGTCAGTGAGTTGCTTCTCTTCAACTAAACTCTTATTGAAAGGTGCTTTTTTCCCGTTAGATAAATAGTTACTCAACACATTTAATGCATAGGCATCAGGATGATATTTATAAACGCCTGGCCAGGTCATTGTAAGTTGTGGTAGCCGGGCAAAATTATCTTCATAATATAAGTTTTTAGTTTCAGTCAATGTAACGGGCTGCTTTTCCATTACAGGAATTTCATCGCCTCTTTTTATTTCTCCAAAGTATTTGTTTACCCAACTTTTTACCTGTACAGTGTCAATATCACCAGCAATAGTTAAAGTTACATTATTAGGCACATACCAGCGGCTATAAAAATCTTTGACATTTTGTAATGTCGCATTTTGTAAATCTTCTAAAGATCCAATTACCGTCCAGTTATATGGGTGGTTTTCGGGATATAAATTTTTGCTTATCACATAATTGGTATGCCCATATGGGCGATTATCCACACTTTGACGTTTTTCATTTTTTACAACCTGCTTTTCTTTAGCTAATACAGGGTCTGTAACTGTATTGATAAAGTACCCTAATTTGTCAGCCTCAGCCCAAATCATTTTTTCCACGGCATCTTTTGGTACCGTTTGAAAGTAATTAGTACGGTCTCTACTGGTGGAGCCATTAGCTCCAGAACCGCCTATACGTGCACTCATTTTATCAAGCCCACCTTTGCCTAAATTTTCCGATTCCAAGAATAATAAATGTTCAAACAAATGAGCAAAACCTGTACGCCCTTCAATTTCTCGAGCAGATCCAACATGACTCGTTAGTGCTACTGCTACTACTGGATCTGAACGATCAATGTGTAATATAACTTGCAAGCCATTATCTAAAGTGAATTTTTCGAATTCAACTTTAAATTCTTTAGATTCTACTAAATTATTTGACTCTTCAGCACAGGCACCTAATAACAATATTGCCGTGATAACGAGAACTTTTATGTTTGAAGATTTCATAAGGTTTGATTTTAATTATTTGATTGATGCTATTAAACGGTCGGTGTATTGTTTTAAGTCGTTTTGAGCTTTTGAAATGGCTTTCGCAACTTCAGTATCTTGATTTGATTTGATATCTTTTATAGATTCTAAAGCCATGTGATACCAATTGCTCCAAGTTTTTAAAATTTTAAGTTCATCTTCAATTTTAGCACCATTATTTAGGGCTGTTTTGCTTAAATCGGTTTCTAATTGTAGTCTAGATTTTGCAGTGTTACCAATCAATGTGATAAGGTTTTTGGCTGTAGTTTCATCAGCATTGATTAGGGCAAACGCACTTACCATGGCCCCGGTTCCAACATTTTTTAGAGTTTCTTGCGAGACTTTGTCAATGCGATCATTATCAGTATGATAAAACTGATCGGTAAAATGCCAAAGTAAAAGCCCAGGAATATCTGCCTTTAAAAAAGGAGTATGATCACTACCACCTTCAAAAGGATTTGTTTTTACTGGCCAATTAGCATGATTGCCTTGTCTTTGAAACACATCAATAATAAAATCATTAAAATAATGTGGTTTCATATCCTCTACATTTAAAACATCACCGCCCCAGTCCGAATGTTTGTCATTGCCTCGTGTCCAAATGGCACTTGGGTCTGGCATTTTTTCTATTAAGAATGATCCGCCGGTAACTGCTGTGTTCTCTCCGACCATATCTAAACTAATGCCCCAGTTAATTTCTGGTTTACGGTTTTTAACCTCCTTGATATAACGCCTTGTTGAAATGATTTCGTCACCCCATAGAAAAGTTAATGTCCTGTTTGCTTCAAGTTGTTTTGACTTGATTAATTTTGCCGATAGCATTGCCATTTCTAATTGAGTACCTACGCCCGTAGCATTATCATTCGCACCTGGTTCTTGGATATGAGCACTAAATACTAAACTCTCTTTTGGTCTTGTATTTCCTATAATATCAGCGATAATGGTTAATTCTTCTGACACGAAGAATTTGGTTTTAATAGCCATTTTTAGTGAAAGCTTTCCTTTAGTTAAGGCTGATTTAATGCGTTCTTTGGCCGCATAAGATAGAGCCAATCCCACTGCATCACCTTTTTCGTTATATGGAATTTCACGAAATTGTATTGATGTAGTATTCTTTTCAGGTTGTAGATATTTCGGATTATTGTAAGTGATCAAACCTGCTGCTTTATTTTCTATAAATGCCAAGTTATATAAACGATAGGGGCTCATTTCAGCAAAAATAATTTTACCGTTAACATCAACCGATTCTAGTTCTTTCAAATCTTTGATATGAATAACTTCAGCTTCGATACCTTCTGGAGGTGTGGATGCTGAATTTAAATATATCATATTTCGGTTTGTAGCATAATTTAAAATGGGCTGATCTTCACCCACAATGGTTAGGGAAGCATTGACCGGTTCCCAAGTTGGGTTTTTTAGTGGACGCTTTTCAATGCGATAGGTGAATCTATCAGAATCGGACGCCTTATCTTCTAAAACATAGCCTGACGTTTCTAGATGTTCGGCTATTCTATAAACTGTAGCATTGAACCCTGTATTTCCTGCAATACGCCAATATTTTTCAACAAAAGCAGTCGTTTCATAAGCCGTTTCTCCGGTAAAATTGGGTCTGATGATTTCAAAATAATCTGAAATGGAATGCTCTTTATTTTGAGCAAAACTGCCCATGACGCAAGCCATGAGCAGTAGAAATGTTGTTATTTTTTTCATTAATATATTATAAGACAAAGGCATTATTATTTACAAAGAAAATAGCATTTACTAAAAATAGTTTTCCGTTCTCCCAAAAACTCCTAAAATTTACGTTGTCTACCATATAAATTATACTACCTCTTCCCATGCGTTCTTCTCCAAAAATCAAGGAATTGTCTAATTTTTTAATAGCATTACTTCCAGCAAAACCAGAAACTTGCATTGGGTTTTCTCCTAAATGCGCTACATTAAATCCTCGATCTAATAGGCTATAAGAAGCGCTACCAAGTTTTAATGTAAAGTAATTATTGTCGTAACCATAAGCCATCGGGTGCGTGTTATCTACTTTACTTTCAAAAATAGCACCTGTGATTAAGTTTTTAGCATTTTCTCGTTCGCGGTTTGCATAAGGTGTTAAGTTTTTGGAGTCTTCACTTTCATTCTCGTTACGTTTTAAAGCGAATCCTTCTTGTCCGGCAAATGTACTAAGAGCTCTGTCAATTGCAATGACCTTACCTCCTTTGCGTACCCAAGCTTTTAAAGCTGTCATGGCGTCTTCATTTAAAGAACTTCTATAATTTCCACTCGGCATAATAAGCACATTGTATTTTGATAAATCAACAAAATTTAAGTGCTCAGTATTAATTGAGGTTACTGGATAATTGAGTTGTTGCTCAAAGAAATGCCATAGCGCTCCATAATGCAAGGATGATGTGCCATCGCCTGAAAGCATGGCAATACGTTGCTTGTTGACTAATTTAATATCAGGAGAGCCAATGTCGGGAACACGGTCAGAAAATCCAGATTGAATCGAAACTAATGGTTGATTGTGTTTTATTGCGGTATCGTTCAGAGCAGCATGAAAATCTGTTAAGCGGTAATTATCACCTTTTAATATTATTAAAGATCCTCTTTCAAATTTTTCCCCATTTTGATATAGCGGTTTGTCTGTAAATCGTACTTTGAAATTTTGTTTTAATAAATCAGCTAAAAATTTAGCATCTTTCATAGAGTTCCAGTTGCTTACAAAACCATATCCATTAGAAATTGCGTTTACTTTTTCTGGCGAAGAAGCCGCATCTGATCCAATCAAACTTGTGCTCGCAATAGTTTCTAAACCATATGCGTAAGGTAAACTCCAAGCGGTAATATCGTAAGTTAAAGAATCGCTTAATTTTCCATTAGGTTCAAATAAAGCCTTAACCATTTTGCCTTTAGGTTGATTTGTACTTACGACCAAATCACTTGTACTCGAATTCAAACTTCCGTTTGAATTACTTCCGTAAGCAAATCCATTTACTTTACCTCCTTTAGCGTTTCCATATTTTATTTCATGTTTATCAAGTAATGATTTTAATGCTTCAATTTTATCTTCATTACCTTTCATAACATAACTTTTGTATTTTAATCCAGAAGTGTTGAAGAAATTTCTAAACTCTTCGTTTAATTTTTCTGCATTTTTCGAAGCTATTTCAACGGTTGATAATCCAGTTGTGGTGTGATGTGTTAACCTGTCGACCAATGTTAATACTTCACCTTCATCATTTAAAACACCAAGTCCGCCACGGCTATGACCACCTTGTTCATAAGTCATACCAATTGCACCCATATAAGTTGGATACGTATCGCCATAACTAGGGTAAAACAAATCAAAACGTTCTCGTGTAAAATACAACCAGCCATTAGCATCAAAATATTTGGCGTGATTTTTTCCTATTTGAGTTTGGAAATCACGCTGCCAGTCACTAATCACTTCATGAAATGGTTCAGCAGCAGGTGCAAAATAATAAGGTTCGTTATAACCTTGCTCATGAAAATCAACATGAATATGAGGTAACCATTTGTTGTATATTTTTAATCGCCCTTGTGATTCTATTTGACTAGCCCAAGCCCAATCACGATTCAAATCAAATAAATAATGATTTGGTCTTCCACCTGGCCAAGGCTCAATATGTTCACTTGATTGTGGGTCGATGTCATATGGTGTACTCGCAGTAGTATTATACCAATTGGCATAACGATCACGTCCATCAGGGTTGATACATGGATCTATAATAACTACCGTATTTTCTAAGTAATCTTTATTAGTAGTAAGCAATTCATATAAAGTTTTCATCGATGCTTCAGTACTTGAAGCTTCATTTCCATGTACATTATAACTCATCCAAACTATTGCAACATTATTGGTGTTAGAGTCACCATCTAGAATACCAGCATTTTTCAAGTTGTTTTCCCTTATGGTTTCTATATTACGCATGTTTTCTTCTGAAGAAATATAAGTCACATAAAGAGGTCTACGCTCGTATGTTTCGCCATATTTTTCCATTTTCACTTGATTCGGTACAGTCGCTTCTACATGTTGAAAATAATCGACAACTTGAGCATGTCGTGAAAACTTTGTACCTAATTCATAACCTAAAAATTCGCTAGGTGATTGTATATTTTGGGCAATTGTTACTGATATAGAGCAGCAAACAAGAAAGAATAAATAATATAGTTTTTGCATTTTGGTTGGATTTATTAAAATTTGAATGTAAATATAACAAGCACATTCTAATTTAATTATAAATAGACGTTAAAATCATTAACCCGTAAAAACCGAATTAACTAAAATTTAGCAAATATAATTTTCAAGAGCATTATATTTACGTCAGAATTAATGATAGACTATGCCAACTGACTGTATACCGTTTAAAAACACCAACTATTTTTCAGAGCTTATTTGCGATTATTTAGAAGAGAATGAATCCTTAAGACCATTTTATAATCGATTCCCAAAAATTGAGAATTTTAAAGATCAGATTGAGGATAAACAAAAGAATTTTTCGACGGCAACAAGAAAAGTATTGGTTAACCGTCTTAAGCATCAATACCAAAAGGTTGACACTTCTGATATTACATTAGAAAATATTAACTTACTCGAGCAACCAACAACGTTTACTGTTACTACGGGTCATCAATTAAACTTATTCACCGGGCCTTTATATTTTTTATATAAAATTGTGTCTGCCATTAATCTAGCAAAAACTTTAAAAGTAGAACATCCAGAGTATGATTTTGTTCCTGTGTATTGGATGGCAACGGAAGATCATGATTTTGATGAAATTAATTATTTTAATTTCAAAGGAAGAAAAGTACAGTGGACGAGAGAAGCATCCGGAGCTGTTGGTGAATTGAATACTGAAGGTTTAGAGGAAGTGTTCGAAGTGTTTTCATCTCAATTAGGTATGGGGACTAACGCTGATGCCATGCGAGAGCTATTCACAAATGCATACCTCAATCATACTAATCTTGCAGATGCTACGTTGTATCTGGCCAATACATTATTTAAATCCTATGGTTTAATTATTGTTGAAGCGAATCACCGCGATTTAAAGCAGTTATTCTCAGAAACAGTAAAAAATGAATTGCTTAATCAAACTTCATTTAAGGCAGTTTCTAAAACGATAACTAAGATTGATGCTTTAGAAAGCAACTATAAAGTTCAAGTCAACCCAAGAGAGATTAATTTGTTCTATTTAAAAGAAGGTTTACGAGAACGAATTATTTATGAAAATGAAACTTACAGTGTTGTGGATACGGATATCACCTGGTCTACTAAGGCCATGATGGATGAAGTGAATACACATCCAGAGCGGTTTTCACCGAATGTGATCATGCGTCCCCTATATCAGGAAATCATTTTGCCAAACCTATGTTATATTGGTGGAGGTGGTGAGTTGGCATATTGGTTGCAATTGAAAACTTATTTTGAAACTGTGAATGTGACATTTCCTATGTTGTTATTACGAAATTCAGTCGTTATAAAAACAGAAAAACAATCGGATAAATTGGAAAAATTAAATTTGTCAATGTCGGATTTATTTTTAAAGCAAGATAAATTGATTAATACACAAACAGAGTTATTATCTGATATTAAACTTGATTTTTCTTCACAAAAAGAATTCTTAAAACAGCAATTTGAAAATTTGTTTGAACTTGCCAAACAGACTGATAAATCTTTTTTAGGAGCTGTAGCAGCTCAAGAAAAGAAACAGACTAAAGGATTAAAGAATCTTGAAAAACGCTTATTGAAAGCTCAAAAACGAAAATTGAGCGAGCAATTAAATCGAATAAAAACACTTCAAAATGAATTGTTTCCTGGATGTAGTTTACAAGAGCGGAATACAAATTTTTCTGAATTTTATTTAGCTTACGGAGATCAATTAATTCCGCAGTTAGTATTAAATTTGCAGCCATTAAAAGGTGAATTTTTAATATTAGAACTGTAAAGAGCAAATGCACAAAATAGATATTGAATTGGTAGAAATGACAATGGATGTCATGAAGTATGCTATTGATAGAATTTCCGCGACAAAACATGATATTGGGAAACCAAAAAAAGCAGAAGAATTAAAAGCTTTGGTGGGTGAAACGGTTACTGAAAAAGGTGTTGGAGGCGAGTACGCTTTTAACCTTTGGAAGAAATATTTAATGAAGGCCAATGTACCTGTTGATCACCCTAGAAATTTGGCATTTGTGCCTGCATCACCAACACGTGCGGCTGTAATGTTTGATTTAGTGACTTCAGCATCTAGTATTCATGGTGCTTATTGGATGGAAGGTGCTGGCGGCATTTTTTGCGAAAATGAAGCCATGAAATGGATTGTTTCGCTCACGGGATTACCCCAAGGCGCTTTTGGGGTGTTTACTAGTGGAGGAACTGCAGCAAATTTATCTGCCATAGTAACAGCGAGAGAACACTGGCGTGAGAATGATGAATATAAACGAGAAAAAGGACTAATCATTACTTCAATTGGAGCCCATTCATCAATTAAGGCCATGGCAAAAGTTGCCGACGTAGATATTCTTTTAGTAGATTCTGAAGAATGTTTGATGGGTGAAGACTTAAAAAGAACGATAGCTTCATTAACGGAGCATCAACGTAAATGTTTGTTTGCTGTTGTAGCGACTGGAGGTACAACAAATGCAGGTATTATTGATGATTTATCAGGTATTGCCGAGGTATGTAGTACAGAAAACTTATGGTTTCATGTGGATGCAGCCTATGGAGGCGGCGCTCTAGCTGCCGATTCGGTACGTCATTTATTTAATGGGATTGAACGTGCGGATAGTATTACGATAGATCCTCACAAATGGATGTTCTCGCCGTACGATTGCGGTGCTGTGATTTATAAAGAACCGGAATTAGCAAAAAAGGCACATTCACAGCAAGGCTCATACTTAGATATTTTTAAAGATGAAGGCGCACATGGATTTAACCCTACCGATTATCAAATACAACTAACACGTCGCGTTAGAGGATTGCCTTTATGGTTTTCTCTGGCTACTCATGGTACAGATCGATATAAGGCTGCCGTTGAGCGTGGTATAGAGCTAGCGAATATAGCAGGTAAAATGATTGAAGCTCATCCGCATTTAGAATTGGTAAGGGCACCAAGTTTGTCATGTGTTTTGTACAGAAGAAAAGGATGGCAACCTAAGGATTATACGCATTGGACCTATGAAAATCATAAATCGGGTTTTGCTTTGGTAACGCCGACAAAATGGAAAAATGGTGATGCTTTTGAAACAGTATCACGTTTTTGCTTTATCAATCCTGATACGACTGAAAAGGATATCGAGATGATTTTAGATACTATGGTATAGAAGGAAGGTTGGTATTAAAAGAAAAATTAAATCAATCTAGAACCTTAAATAATATTGATATTTGAGCGAGAGGCACTGGTATATAGTGTAAAAGTATTTAACAATATGCAAAGCAAAACCCAAAAGCTTGTCATTAAATAGTATTAAAAAACAACAATATCAGAAAAGCTGTCTATAATAAAAGACAGCTTTTTTCTATTTAATATAATACCTATATGAGTTGAAAAATAATTAAAAAAATCAGGAGTCCAAATACGTCATTATAAAATCAATTACTATTTTTGCACATGCAACACGACAAGGTATTAATTTTAGACTTCGGATCGCAATACACACAACTTATTGCACGTAGAGTTAGAGAGCTTAACATCTATTCCGAAATTCATCCATTCAACAAAATTCCAAATAATATTGATGACTATAAGGCCGTTGTGCTTTCTGGTAGTCCACAATCAGTGAGAGGTGATGATGCGTTGCATCCAAACCTCTCTGAAATTAGAGGTAAAAAACCCTTATTAGCAGTTTGCTATGGGGCTCAATATTTAGCTCATTTTTCAGGCGGGAATGTTGCGCCTTCAAATACGAGAGAATATGGACGTGCAAACCTTTCTTATGTCAAAAAAGATGAACCTTTTTTTGAAGATATTTCCGAAGGAAGTCAAGTGTGGATGAGTCATAGTGATACGATAAAAACCTTACCAACTCATGGTGAATTATTAGCAAGTACTCACGATGTACAGAATGCTGCTTATAAAATAAACGGTGAAACCACATATGCAATTCAATTTCATCCAGAAGTATACCATTCAACAGATGGAAAACAATTGTTAGAAAACTTTTTAGTAAACATAGCAGGCATAAATCCAGATTGGACACCAGATTCTTTTGTTGATGAAACCGTTGATGCCCTTCAGCAGCAAATAGGTAAAGATAAAGTAGTTCTTGGATTATCTGGAGGTGTAGACTCTTCAGTTGCTGCAATGTTGTTACATAAAGCAATAGGGAAGAATCTCTATTGTGTTTTTGTAAACAATGGTTTATTGCGTAAAAATGAATTTCAAGATGTACTTAAGCAGTATGAAGGTATGGGGCTAAACGTAAAAGGTGTAGATGCTTCGGCACGCTTTTTGGATGCACTTGCAGGAGAAAGCGACCCAGAAAGAAAGCGAAAAGCTATAGGTCGCGTATTTATTGAAGTTTTTGATGATGAAGCCCATTTAATTGAAGATGTAAAATGGCTCGCGCAAGGCACTATTTATCCAGATGTAATTGAAAGTGTTTCGGCTACAGGAGGTCCAAGTGCTACTATTAAAAGTCATCATAATGTAGGTGGTTTACCAGATTTTATGAAGCTAAAAATTGTTGAACCTTTAAAAGCTTTATTTAAGGATGAGGTAAGACGTGTTGGGGCTTCAATGGACATGGATAAGGCTTTGTTAGGAAGACATCCGTTTCCTGGTCCAGGATTAGCTATTCGTATTTTAGGTGATATTACAGCTGAAAAAGTAAGAATATTGCAAGAAGTAGATGCAGTATTTATCAACGGCTTAAAAGAATGGGGTTTATATGATAAAGTTTGGCAAGCCGGTGCCATTTTGCTTCCTGTTAATAGTGTTGGTGTAATGGGGGATGAGCGAACTTATGAAAAATGTGTGGCTTTAAGAGCTGTAGAGAGTACAGATGGAATGACTGCAGATTGGGTAAATTTACCTTATGAATTTTTACAAAAAACATCAAACGATATAATAAATAAAGTTAAAGGCGTTAATAGAGTAGTATATGATATTAGCTCGAAGCCACCAGCAACCATTGAATGGGAATAAATAGTTTGTATATAATCTTAATAGAGGTTTTATTCGTAAATATTTACAGTAACTAAAGTTAGTGCATGAAAAAATTTGTTTTAGTATTTAGTATAATGTTATGTGTAAGTTTTAATACTTATGCGCAAAATTATAAAACTCATAAAGTTCAACAAGGCGAAACCATTGCTGAAATAGCAAAAATATATAAGGTTACCCCGTTTGATATATATGCTCTTAATCCAGATACTAAAACGAAATTAGAACCCAATGTCGTGCTTATCATTCCAAAAACAAAAATTCTGGAAAACCCTGTGACTGTTGAAGAAATACAGTTGCTGGGGTATAAATCTCACCGTGTTAAACGTAAAGAAACTTTATATAGTATAGCTAAAAATTATAACATTACGGTTGAAGATATTAAAAAGCATAATGCCAGATTATATTCTGAAAATTTGCGAAAAGGAGATAAAATAAAAATTCCTAATTATAGTACTGTACAGGTTACCACCAACTTAGGTAATACGATAAGAAAGTACCAGGTGTTGCCTAAAGAAGGCAAATGGAGGGTGGCTTTTAAGTTTGGTATTTCAGTTTCTGAACTGGAAGAATTAAATCCACAACTAGGAGATTCTTTAAAAATTGGAGAGGAAATTAATGTTCCAAATATTGCCAATAATGAAGAAAAAGAAGTTGATGAAACTTTTGGCTATTATACCGTTTTACCCAAAGAAGGGTTTTACCGCTTGAAGGTAAAACTTGGCATGGAACAGGAAGAAATTGAAAACCTTAACCCAGGCGTATCAGTAACTGGGTTAAAAGAAGGTATGATTTTGAAAGTGCCTAAAAGTGTTGACGCTATTTCAAGCCCGGATGCTATAGAATTTGTTGCATTGAGATCAAGAATGACCAATTTTAGTAAAAAACGGTTAGCGGTTATGCTGCCATTTAGATTGCAACGAATTGATTTGGATTCTATCGCAGAAACCAAAGTACAAATTGAAAAAGATCCTTATTTAAGTATCTCTTTAGATTTTCACACTGGGGTTTTAATGGCAGTAGATTCTGCTAAACAATTAGGAATTTCTACAGGACTTGATGTGTATGATACCAAATCAAGAACTGCGGAGGTTTCTAAACTAATAAGCGACAATAATTTTGAAAACTACGATGCGGTCATAGGACCCTTAACGGCTGATAATTTTGATCGGGTTGCTGTATCCTTGAAGGCGGCTAATGTACCCGTAATTTCACCACTTACTAAGCCTAATACATTACATGATAATGTATTTCAAACTATTCCTTCGGATGATTTGCTCTTAAAAACTATGGTGAGTTTTGTAAAACAAGACTCGATACCAAATCATGTGATAATTATTGCAGATTCTAAGCATCAAGTAACTAGTAATCTTTTGAAGAAAGAGTTTCCAACGGCAAAACAGCTGTACTCTAGAAAAAACAAAGAAGAAGAAGAAGCCTACTATATCCTTACCGATGACGTAAAAGATCAATTAAAGGAAGGCAAGAATATTATTTTTTTAGAGACTGAGAATGAAGGTTTTGCTTCAAATGTCACCAGTATGATAAACGCTTTTATTGATGAAGCCCACGAAATTATATTAATGACAACAAATAAGTCTCGTGCTTTTGATGGTGCTAACGTTTCAAATTATGATTTGTCAAATTTAAGATTTCATTATCCATCACCAAACCGTCCTTATGATATAGACGCTACAAATACGTTTATTAAGCGCTATAAAAGAGAATACGGCACTGTACCTAACAGGTTTGCTGTTAGGGGTTTTGATCTTACTATGGATATCTTATTGCGATTGGCATTTAAAGAAAATTTGTATCAAGCAGCAACGAATACCATTGAAACAGAATATGTAGAGAACAAATTCCGTTATTCTAAAAAGATGTTTGGAGGTTATTATAATGAAGCTGTATATGTAGTGAAGTATGACAGCTTAAAAATTGTTGAAGCTAAGAATTAAGATTTCTAACCCAACCGCACTATTTTTTAATTAAAGCAATAGGAATACATGATGTCTAAATTAAGCATGGCCATTATATTGTTCTTGGTTTGTGTACAAAGTGATGAAATGGTATCATGGCGTCCAAGTTTAGAATTAGAATGGAAAGATTTTAAAGCAGAATCTAAACCCGGTTCTGATGTTGTTGCTGTTACCGCTTCAGGGTTATCTTTTGGGTTTTCAGTGCAAAAATCTGATCATAGACTTATAGATTATGATTATGAAGTTAAGGCCCATTTTTACCCTAATAAATCTTGGTATTTAAAGCAACGCGTTACTGAGGTTGTTTTGGATCATGAACGTTTGCATTTTGATATTACAGAGTTATTTGCTCGCAAATTTAGACAGCGCATTGCCAATACTAAATTCACTTTAAATATTGATAAAGAGATGGAAGTTATTCATAGAACCATTTTACAAGAATTAACGGCATTTCAAAATGAATATGACGCTGAAACTAGACATTCACAAAATATAAAAACTCAAAAGGAATGGCAGACATTGGTTACTTTAGAAATCGAAAAATTAGCTTATTATAAATAAAATGCTCGACCAAGATAAAAGTAAAAGGTTTCTTTTGAAGCTGGCCAATACTAAAATGCCTTATGGTAAATATCAAGGAAAGTATATGATAGACTTACCTGAATATTATGTCGTTTGGTATAGAAATAAGGGGTTTCCAAAAGGACAAATAGGAGAGATGCTTGCCACGGTTTATGAACTTAAATTAAATGGGCTTGAGGATTTGGTTAGGAAATTTAGAAAATAAATTAATCAAGCCAAAATTTATTATTTTGTTATTAATTAATTGATTTTGAGTCACTAAGAATGAAATAAAATATTTATAATAGCATGAATTATAAACTCAGTTATAGTTTTGTTGATAACAAGCTGTTCTTTAAATTCACGAATTTAGTTATAAAAAAATCTACCTGCCATTGAGCAAGTAGATTCTCTGTATTTCCATACTTTTTGGCATGGAAAGATTATTGTAAGTTGACTAGTATTATTGTCTATTTTACTAATTGCGCATCTGATGGATACCATTTACCATCGAACCATGGTTCAAGTGGTCCGTATAATCTAAAGATTGTATTCCATCCTTTCCCAGGAATTGTTTGAATCCAATTGTTTTCATACCCTTCTGGAGCTGTCGGTGCAAAATATATATCGTACGAGCCATCTGCATTTTTTACCAAACCGTCTTTATTGCTATCTACACCAGGAAATTGCTGATCTGTTTGTAGCATTGAGCGCGTCTGATTATCATAAATTGTAAATGACCAAAAATCTTTCATTGGGGCATTTGCAGGAACATTAAATTTATATGATTTACTTCCATCAAATGTATCGCCTTCTGAATCAGAATATGCTATTGCATACTGAGATCCTTTGCCAATTATTTTCATAGACATTGCAGGAGTAATTCCTGTAGCATAAAAATGAAATGCTGCTCTTGCATCCAATAATCTAGCTCCTTCGTGTTCAAATAAATAACTCTTATAAGCTAGTGGGTTCAACCACTTGGTTCCTGGAAATTTTGTTAAATATTCAGACCTGGGTTTTGCCATTTGTGTTCTAACAATAGCTGAACCAATTTTTGAAGCTTCTTTTAATATCCCTTTCATACGCTCATCTGGTGCGAATTTTTCTCCTTTTTTGATGCCTATAGCAGCCAGTGCACCAAGTATTTCAGGATTTTGTCCTGCACTAGGTTCAGCCTGCACCACGGCATTAATTTCGTCATAAATATGCGCATCCATTTTGTGAATCGTATTATTCAATACCCCGGATGCATTTACAAAAGTCATTGCAGGAGGATTATCTTTTTGAGAAAGAGGATATACTTTAAAAGTGCTTTTAGTGGCGTCAACAGCTGGTTTTGGACTGCCATCTACTTGAAACCCTCTCCAAATAACCCAATGCTCGTAAGTATTTGCATGTGTAACAAAATAGCCTTCAGGTATTTCTCCTTCATACCCTGGAGGGATCATTAAAAATTTTCCTCCTTGTGATTTATCTGGACCTAGGCGTCCAAAATCGGCTACATATTGAAACCAATGATCATCAATAATACCGAGAACATCAGGAGGTGTTTCGATGACCATTGGCTCATCTCCCAATTCTAACCATGTGGCCATATATACAGAAGTCGTATTTGGCGTCAACCAAAAGGCTTTAGAATCCATTAAGTCTTCAAATAGCACTGCTGTATAATTCGCCGGTCCAAATTCTAGAATACCTTGCTTCATGCCTTCCATCGAGGCAATTTGAATGCCTTTTAAAAATCCTTCAATGCCGTTATGAAGATCTATATAATCATAAACCTTTGATTCTGTTTCTTTAAGTGGTACCCCATCAAAGAAATTTAACTCTCCAATTTCGGTTTGTAATTTGTCGGGTGTTTCGATGCCATCAGGAATTTCGGTGGTCATTTTATAGGCAGTCGGCTCAATTGTAGAGGATTCTTTCTTCTCTTCATTTTGGGGTTGGCATGCAACGGAAATAACACCTAAAATGAGCGGAGTAATCCAATATTTTATGCTATTCATATTTTTTAAATTTTGAAAGTTAATGTACGATGTGAGAATTGCGCAGAAGCAAATTTAATACATATTGCTTGAGTCGAAGTTACAAATAAACAATGTTTTAATATGAATTTTA
>JAGSHF010000142.1 GCA_023954685.1 Flavobacteriaceae bacterium
ATAAGGTAAAAAACGATAAAATGAATAGTATGCTATGGTATTACATCTATAGATGTTAAGGCTATTTTTTAATGAATGAACAAAATTAACTCAGGATGAAAAAACCAATAATAATTGCACAAGTTAGTGAACTGATAAACAAGCAGCCTGCTCACGCCTTAGTGAACGGATTAGATTTGGTTATTATAAAATTTGATGATGCTATATCTGTACTCTACGGCAGGTGCTTACACAGAGGAGCTCTAATGGCTGATGGTCACGTAGAGGGTCATAATTTAATTTGTGGCGTTCACGGTTGGGATTATAGAGTAGATTCTGGTGTTTCTGAATATAATAATAAGGAAGTGCTCCATAAGTTTTCCACCAAGATTGAAGGCGATAATTTAATGGTTGATGCGTTTGAGGTGGATGCCTATTTAGTCCATAGTCCCCAACCTTTTAATCGTGATACCTACTTAGGGGCTTATGCAGATACGCATCCAGAAGACACAGAACCATATACGGGTTACATAAAAGAATTAGCGCAAAATGGTTTAAAAAATCTTGGACATCACGGGTTTTCTGCATCTATGGGCGTTGATAGAAATACACTTCCTAAATGGAACGCTATTCAGTTTTTGCCAGCACAATTGGCATCACGACCTTTATTAGACAATGAATCTGTTGCAACCAAAGTGGTCATTGGCCCAAAAGCCAAAAAACCACTAGAATTGGATATGCCACTTTTTGTGAGTGATATGAGTTTTGGAGCCCTATCGCGTGAAGCAAAAATTGCTTTGTCAAAAGGGGCAGAACTCGCTGGAACCGGAATATGTTCTGGTGAAGGCGGCATGTTACCTGAAGAACAAGCGAGCAATTCGAAATATTTTTACGAATTGGCTTCAGCACAATTTGGGTTTTCTTGGGATAAACTAGATGATGTACAAGCCTTTCATTTTAAAGGGGGTCAAGGGGCTAAAACAGGCACTGGAGGTCATTTGCCAGGAAATAAAGTAAGCAAAGAAATAGCAGAAGTAAGAGGGTTAAAAGAAGGAGAAACCGCCATTTCACCAGCGGCAAATCCAAATTTTCATACGGTTGAAGACTTTAAAGCATTTGCCAATAAAGTACGTGAGCGTACAGGAGGTATTCCAATTGGTTTTAAAATAGCAGCAAGTCATATAGAAAAAGACATTCAATTTGCACTTGATGTAGGTGTAGATTATATTATTCTTGATGGTCGTGGTGGTGGAACAGGCTCTGCACCTACTATTTTACGAGATCATATAAACGTGCCTACCATTCCTGCGTTGGCAAGAGCGAGATCATATATGGATAAAGTGGGTGCTAAAGAGGTGACCTTAGTTATTACCGGAGGCTTGCGCGTTGCGGAAGATTTTGCTAAAGCCATGATGCTAGGTGCAGATGCTATTGCAGTATCTAATTCAGCATTACAAGCTATTGGTTGTTTGGGGATGCGTGCTTGTGGAAGCAACAACTGCCCAGTTGGTATTGCAACACAGAAGGCCTCTTTACGTCAACGTTTAATTATAGATGCTTCAGCAAAACAATTACAAAACTTTTTTGAAGCCACCAACGATTTAATTAAAGTCGTTGCGCGTTCTTGTGGTTATGATAATGTCACAAAATTTAATCACGATGACCTTTCAACGTTTGATAGAGAGATGCATCATTTAACAGGGATTAATTACGCAGGGTTAAAATAAAATGTTGGTTTAATATTTCGCTTTGACCACAGCTAAAGTTACATAACGAAGAATATATTTATAAATTAAACAGGATGAAATTATTTAGAGGCATAAGACATGTACTAATCGACAAAGGAAAATTAAAACGGTATTTTTTATACGCCATTGGAGAAATACTCTTAGTAATGATAGGGATTAGTCTAGCGTTTCAATTAGATAATTGGAATGAAAATAGGTTAAAAAAAAGCACAGCAATGAGTTATTATAAGAATATAAGCGTTCAGATTGCTGATGACAAGGTTTTAGTAGAAAGCCAATTGGAATTTAATAACCATTATTTGGTCCAGTTTAAGTTTTTAAATGAACAAATAGAACTAGACGATCGCACAAATTTAGATTCGTTAGGTCACATAGTACGGAACTTAACTCAATATTCAGATTTTGATAAAAAAGGCAATATTTATGAAACACTCGTAAATAGTGGAGAAATAAAAATGCTGCGTAATCTGGACATTGTGAATGGTATTGGTGAGCTAGAGGAGAAATATAATTACATGAATAGAATGGAAAATATTCATTATGAAGCAATAATGAACCATGCCATTATTTCAATAACATCAGTTATTAAATTTTCTGATGGGTCCGTCCAGAAACCTGACTTATTATTTTCATATGAATTTCAAAACCTTGTACTATCACTTATTCAAATAATGACTGAAAAAGATAAAGTGTATCATGAGGTACTTTATGAAATAGGAAAAGTGACATCATTAATTAATGATGAATTACATAAAAATTAAAAGCCATAAAAATATTTGAAAAACCTTACTTTAAGATGTATTGTAATCTAGCATATGGATTCTTTTATCGAACGCATAGGAAATTGTAAACACAGTGAATACAAAGTCAATATGTTGCTTACTTTTTTATAGTAACCTACTTTCAATTAGTGGCAAAAGAAATGATATGATTAAAATCGAGCTGATAAAAACAAGTTCATTCCGCCAAAGTTAAAGTCAACTTTTCCGTTAAAATCACCTAGAGGAATGTCATTGACTTGATAATCATTTGTAGAGTATGCGAGCCCTAAACCAAATTGTTTAAAGATAAAATACTGTACTGAAAAATTAGATTCTATAACATTAATATCAATACCGTCAATGCTTAAGTAAAAATATTCTAATGAATACCGCGCTAGTAATTTTGGTGTTAAATAAGCACTTCCATGCACACCAAAGAGAATTGCGGGTGCTATGAATGAGGGTGATTTTTCATAAATAAATTGATCAGAATCCGTGTTGACCAAAGCTTTAAAACCGGTTTTAATTGATACAGCCCTCGCCCCTACCGATAGTCCTGCATTCCAATTTTTTTGATTAAAAAAGGAATATCTCCAAGTAGCTGCAAAATAATCAATATTAAATTTTAATCCAACACCTGAGCCTTCTAAAAATGTAGTGTCACCCACTTTTATGTCCTTCTCTAATAGCGCTTTACTATTTCTATTTATGCTGGTATAAGTCAGCGCTAATTGTGATTTGGGCGAAATACGAATGGCGCCGTCTAATTTAAAAACACTTTTTTCTTCATCTAATCCCAAATCTTCCAATCCTATTTCTGTTCCAATACCAAGTGCTGTGTCGACTCTTAGTGAGGTATTAATTCTTGGAAAATAGTATCCCATAGTTACATAGGCTCTGGGGTTAATAGAATCCCCTTCAACAGTGGTATAACTTTGAGCAATAATGTTACTCGTACTGCATAGAAATAAACCTACTGCAATGGAAAGAAGCAACTGTTTTTTTAAATTATTTATAGCCATTTTTGATTGATGTTTAAGTTCAACTTAAATATATTAAATATTTACTTTAATTGTATGCTTTTTTATAAAAGAAAAATTAGGTAGTCAAAACTTCATTGATATCAATACTGTTTTGACTTTGACATTGTTTAATAGTTGTCTAAAGCACTATAAATTATGGCCAATAAATTTCTGGTAAACCAGCTTTTTTTAATAGTACATTATAGTTTTTTATTTCTATTGCCTTTATGTTTTGAAGTTCTTTTGCATATGTATTCCATTTTATAAGATAATCTCTAGAGACCTCTTTCATTCCTTGGGTGACTGGTAAATTACCTTTACTTATTGAATTTAAAAAGTTCTTGTATTTCACTAACAAACGCGCTTCAAACTGGTAGTTATGCTGACCGGTTCTTAATTCTTTTTGCAAAATCTTAGCAATCCAAGCATCCAATATCTTATTTAAGTCATTACCCTCGCGAATTAACGCTTTATCTGTAGTTACTTTTAGAATGAATGTTAGCTGCTCTTTTACAAGGCGTAAATCTCTAACGCCTTTAGCCATTGCTGTAGCGCCAGCTAATATTGATTTTGATATTTGATCACGTTCTACATATGCATTTTCAACATTAGGAATACTGCTTAAGAGACGAGGGTCTATATTTATGGTAAACGACTGGGTTTGTTGAAAATCGCCTATAGCTAATTTTACAGTATAATCTCCTGGGGGTGCATCATAAGCACTTAAATTTCTATTTGTTGTTACCAATTCTTTGATACAATCAAAACGTCCTATCTTCATATTCCATTGATATCTATGTGCTCCCTTTGTAGTTTTTAATTGAGGTCTCATAAATGCATCACATGCTGTTTGCTCTCTTTTGGTATACTCCGAATGAATGACATTACCACTGGCATCCATAATTTCAATTGAAACGGGGGTGTCTTTATCAACATCATTATTAAGAATGTAATTGATTTGTACACCAGAAGGTGGGTTTTTTCCTTGGCCACCACGAACACTATAGGCCACAGACAGTGCTGTAAATACATCTCTTGGCTGAAATAAATAATATTCGGCATCAGCAACGTCTTTAGAAATTTCATGCAATGGCGTTAAGTCATCTAAAATCCATAAGGCCCTACCCTGTGTAGCGACCACCAAATCTTGGCGTTTTACACGCAAATCAGTAATAGGCACTTCTGGTAAATTATTTTGCAATGGTTGCCATTGATTGCCATCATTAAAGGACACATAAACACCCGTTTCTGTACCAGCATAAAGTAAACCTTTTCTATCTGGATCTTCTCTTATTGTCCTTGCAAATGTAGTAGTAGGAATACCATTTACTATTTTTTTCCAGCTAGAGCCGTAATTGCTAGTTTTATAAATATGAGGCGTAAAATCATTTAGTTTATAGCCTGCTACTGCAATATAAGCCGTAGCGGCATCGTGGGGAGAAGGCTCTACAACGTTGATAATACCTTCTTTTAATCCTTTTGGAGTTACATTATCCCAAGTCGAGCCACCATCCTTTGAGACATGTACCAAACCATCATCTGATCCTACCCAAATCACCCCTTCTTTAATTGGAGATTCTTCTATATTGAATAAATTATTATAACTCTCTGCTGTTATTTGTTCATTGGAAATAGGATACCCACCCATGCCTTGATGGTCTTTATTGTTTCTAGTAAGATCCTCACTAATTGTAGACCAGGTTACACCCCTATCTGTAGATTTCATCACATATTGTGATCCATAATAAATCACTGAAGGATTATGAGGAGAAACAATAACAGGACCATTCCAATTGGCGCGATATTTTAAATTTTTAGGTTGTTCTCCACTAATACGCTCTGGGTAAGGACGTACCATACGAGTGTTATCTATATCCCTATCCCACTCAATAAAATTACTAGCAAAATAGGTAGAATATACATATCTGGGATTATCAGGATCTAAAGCAACAGTAGATGATTCTCCCGCCCGCATAATATCCCAATGCATTGGGCCAATGCCATTATCTGCAACACGACTGTCTATAGCTATGGTACTATTATCTTGCTGTCCGGAGTATAACCGATAAGGATATTGATTGTCTGTAATAACACGATAAAACTGACCAGTAGGTTGATTCATTAAGGTTGACCAGGTTTTACCACCATTATTGGTTATGGAACCACCGCCGTCATTTCCATTAATCATATTATCACTATTTAATGGATTAATCCATATATCATGATGATCTACATGACTGCCGCGCATGCCTTTAAACGATTGACCACCATCAATAGATTTCATGGCAAAACTGTTTAAAACCCACAGTTCATCTTCATCAGTTGGATCTGCTATAATATGCATATAGTACCAAGCACGGGCATAAGTGGTAGGGTCATTGGTAGTTTGTTTGAAACTTTCTCCTGAATTATCAGAACGGTAAACACCGCCTTTTTTTCCTTGAGCTTCAATAGCCATATAAACTATTTTTGGATTAGCAGGAGAGATAGATATGCCCATTTTTCCTTTTAATTGTGGTAGCCCTTTATTGATCTCTTTCCATGTCATGCCACCATCTGTGGTTTTAAATACTTTACTGCCTTCGCCTCCACTTTGCACCACCCATGGCTTACGGTTAAAATCCCAAGATGTGGCCATCATAAAATCCGGGTTTGATATGTCTACTGTTAAATCTCCAAAACCGGAATTTTCATTGACATAAAGAATTTTTTTCCAATTTTCGCCACCATCTTCTGTGAGATAGATACCACGCTCTTCATTAGGACCCCAAGGATTCCCTTGAGCAGCAACATATACTTTATTTGGATTTTGAGGGTGTACAAATACACGGCTTATATGTCTTGTAGCTTCAAGTCCAACATGTACCCATGTTTCGCCTGCGTCTGTTGATTTGTATACACCATCGCCATGCGAAGTTTTAACGCCGCGTACAGGACCTTCACCGGTACCTACATAAATGATATTAGAATCTGAAGGTGCGACCGTAATATCACCAATTCCAGTGGTGTTAAAATAACCATCTGAAATGTTATTCCAAGATAGACCTGCATCGGTTGTTTTCCATACACCACCTCCTGTTGTACCCATATAATAGGTGTATACTTGACCAGGAACTCCTGTAACTGTGGTAGAACGACCTCCTCGGAAAGGACCAACGTTTCTATAGGTTAACGTCTCGATAAGGTGTTGATCAAATTGATTATTAGAGGTATTGTCTTGTGCAATGGTGATTGAACACATACTTAAACTAAGGGTAAACGAAAAGAGTAGCCGCTTAGTCATTTGACTATATTTTGTAAGCATAATGGTTGGTTGTTGTATATTTAGTTATAAATATACAACTTTAATAGACTGCTTGAATATGAACTATTTTACCAGTTTTTAATTCTATTTTCATAGGATCTTATAAAATGGGTCAAAATTGGTAAAAGGCCCATTACAATGCCAATTAGTTGATGACCTTAAATATGTTTTAATTACATAACATAAGTGTGTATTTCGCATTAATATCGCATATTCTGGCTACGATTTAAGGGCGTATCGCTTAGTGTGCCCAAAACTAGCTAACAAGAACAGGGGCTTGTGCTTACGATGTATATTGAAATAAAAATTAGATGTAATCTACTATAGACGGAGTTGGGCTCTTATTGATTTTTACGTAAAGCGCCAATATTAGTATATAAAAAAAACTACTGCTCTTTTTTCTTTTTAGACTCCTCAGTTTTTTTACTAACAATATTTGTAGATTGCTCTAAGTAACGAGTCAGTATTTTATCTACTAACTCTTCTTTTGTTAGATGGTGGAAGATTGTTTTTATGTGCGCTTTTAAATCTTCTGGAATTTCACGGTTTGGTTTCGTTTTAAATATTTTCTTAGCCCATAACAAGGTCTTATTTTCTTCAATACTATTAGCATCGGCCTTCTGAAACGGTTTAAAAGCAATGTCTAGCTCTTTTTCAAAATCTGATATATCTTCTACTTCTTCCTTTTGTATTATCGTTAATGCAAAGCCCTTAGCCCCTGCTCTAGCGGTTCGTCCACTTCTATGCACATAGGCGTCATAGGTATCTGGTAAATGATAATTTACAACGAACGATACATCTTTTACATCTAAACCACGTGCAGCTAAATCTGTTGCCACTAAAATATCAATAAAACCTTCTCTAAATTGCCCCATAATACGATCGCGAATGCCTTGCGTTAAACTACCATGTATGGCACCAGAGGAAAATTTATTAATGGCTAACTTTTTAGCTAATTTATTTACTGCGGCTTTCGTTTTACAAAATATAATTCCGCGTTCCCCTTGCCATGAATTTAAAAAATGAAGCAAAACATCTAATTTTTCTATAGGCGCTACAACAACATAATGATGCGCTATATCTTGATGACCAATTACAGCCATATCGGCTTCAATTTGGACCACATGTTTAGACATATAATTTTGAACCAATTGCTTTATAGATCCCGGCATTGTGGCTGTAAACAAGAGC
>JAGSHF010000058.1 GCA_023954685.1 Flavobacteriaceae bacterium
ACGAGGTGAAATTAGTTGCTTCAAATAATACATATTACAGTTATCAAGAGGATGCCAATGCCCATGATATTTTATTGTGTGTAAAAGAGGGTGAAAAGCAGGCGACACCAATAGGTAGAGGCAGAGGTTATCGTTATGGTTTACCTAATCAGGAATATTATTTTAAGTCTTCGGAAGCTATGAAAACACTCTTCCAAGATGTGCCTGAAGCCATTTTTAATATTCACGAGGTTGTAGCTAAAATTGAACCATTTCAGTTGGCACGTGATGTGTTGTTACCTGCCTTTGGCATTCCTGAGGAGTTTGTGCATGATGAAGATATAGCCGATGGTGGTAAGCGAGGTGAAAATGCCTATTTAAGGCATCTTACTTACGAAGGGGCTAAACTACGCTACTCAGAACTCACAGAAGAGATTATTGAACGGTTAGATTTTGAGCTAAGCGTTATTGAAAATACGGGTTATCCGGGATATTTTTTGATTGTTGAGGATTTTATTCGAGAAGCCAGAAATATGGATGTGTCGGTTGGTCCGGGTCGTGGTTCCGCAGCTGGGTCAGTAGTGGCTTATTGTTTAAAGATCACCAATATTGATCCTTTAAAGTACAATTTGCTTTTTGAGCGTTTTTTAAATCCAGATCGAGTAAGTATGCCAGATATCGATATCGATTTTGATGACGAAGGCCGAAGTCGCGTTATGGATTACGTGATTGATAAATATGGAAGTAATCAAGTAGCCCAGATTATTACATATGGAACAATGGCGGCGAAATCGTCTATTCGGGATACGGCACGCGTACTTGATTTGCCTTTATTTGATGCTGATAGAATTGCGAAGTTGATTCCCACCATGTCTAAGCTGGGTAAAATATTTGGCGCCGATGAAAAGAAATTGAAAGGCATGTTTCGGGCTGAAGATTTTGAAAAAGTAAACCAGTTACTCAATATTTCTGAGGGTGACGATCTTGAAGCAGAAACCGTAAACCTAGCGAGATCCCTTGAAGGTTCGGTAAGAAATACAGGAATCCATGCCTGTGGAGTGATCATTACACCAGATGACATTACAAAGTTCGTTCCGGTTGCTACTGCAAAAGATTCTGATTTGTACGTCACTCAGTTTGATAACTCTGTGGTTGAAGATGCAGGGTTGTTGAAGATGGATTTCTTGGGTTTAAAAACATTGACTTTAATAAAAGATACGGTTAAGATTGTCAAGGCAAAACATGATGTGGATCTTGACCCAGATACGTTTCCTCTTGACGATGAAAAAACGTATGAACTCTTCCAAAAAGGAGAAACTGTTGGTGTATTCCAATATGAATCTCCGGGTATGCAAAAGCATCTTAAAGAACTTAAACCAACAGTTTTTGAAGATTTAATTGCGATGAATGCCCTATATCGTCCTGGACCAATGGAATATATTCCAAGTTTTACCAGACGAAAACATGGTGATGAAGACATTGAGTATGACCTTCCTGCCATGGAAGAATATCTTAAAGAAACTTATGGAATTACCGTGTATCAAGAACAGGTAATGTTGCTTTCTCAAAAACTAGCTGGATTTACCAAAGGTGAAGCCGATGTTCTGAGAAAGGCCATGGGAAAAAAGCAAATTGCGGTATTGAATAAAATGAAACCGCAATTTATAGAACAAGCTAGTGCAAATGGTCATGATAAGGAAAAATTAGATAAAATTTGGAAAGATTGGGAAGCATTTGCGAGTTATGCCTTTAATAAATCACACTCCACATGTTATGCCTGGATCGCTTATCAAACTGCCTACTTAAAAGCGCACTATCCGGCTGAATATATGGCAGCCGTGTTATCAAATAATATGAATGACATCAAGCAGGTCACCTTCTTTATGGAAGAGTGCAAGCGTATGAAACTGAATGTACTTGGACCTGATGTTAATGAGAGTTATTATAAATTCTCTGTAAATCAGGACAATGCTGTACGTTTCGGAATGGGAGCTATAAAAGGTGTAGGCCATGGTGCGGTTAAAACTATTGTAAATAATAGAAAAGAAGATGGGCGTTATAAATCCATTTTTGATTTGGCCAAGCGAATAGATTTAAGAGCCGCGAATAAAAAAGCTTTTGAAAATTTAGCACTTGCGGGAGGATTTGATTGTTTTGGTAATACTCACAGAGCACAGTATTTTCATAAGGAAGGGGATAGTATTACTTTTCTAGAAAAAGCCATAAAATATGGAGCCAAGCATCAAGAGAATGAAAATTCTGCTCAGGTAAGCTTGTTTGGAGCCGCTAGTGATGTGCAAATTGCGGAACCTGAAATGCCGCCATGCGAAGAGTGGGGGACGATGGAAAAATTGGCACAAGAACGCGAAGTAGTTGGCATATATATATCTGGCCATCCTTTAGATGATTTTAGAACAGAAATGAAGACGTTTTGTAATGCTAATATTGCATTGTTTAATGATTTAGAAACTTATGTAAATAGAGAACTTACTTTTGGCGGTGTTGTGACCGATGTGCAACACCGTGTAAGTAAACAAGGTAAAGGTTGGGCGCTATTTACCATTGAAGATTATACAGATAGTTTTGAATTTAGAATTTTTGGTGAAGAGTATTTAAAGTTTCGACATTTTTTAATGAAAAGCAATTTTGTTTATACCAAAGTCTTTATTCGTGAAGGTTGGGTAAACAGGGATACTGGTAAAAAGAGTGATCCACGATTACAGTTTAATAACTTCCAACTGCTACATGATGTCATGGATACTTATGCCAAAAAGTTGTCCATTCAACTTAATATAAAAGATTTAGAGCAAGACAAAATAGAACGACTCAAAGGGTTATTACAAATGCACGATGGGAGTCAAATACTTAATTTTGTAATCTATGATAATAAAGAGCAGATAAAACTCAACATGTCAAGTAGAAGGCAAAAGGTAAAAATTTCACAAGAACTGCTTGAGGAATTGGACGACCAGCAAGTGTTCTATAAATTGAATTAAGAACAGTTATTTGTCAGTTGATATGTTGTTGCCATCTAATTCTGAATCCTCTTTTTGAGTCACATCGTCAAGTAAATCTTTCAACTTAGAAAACGCATAAGGGATGGTTTGCTTTAATATGGTAAATCCAACAAAATATTTTCTAATGAACTTATTGGTTAAAAAGAAAGAGGTTGCAAGATTCCCTAAAGGGCTGTTTAAAACATCCTTAATACCAATTGAAGATATTGATTCTAAAATGGTGTCCTTTGAAGATTCATGACCTGTAAAAACATTGGACAGTTTTATGAGTTTATGGTCCTTTATCTCAGCTTCAATAGCGTCAATTTCTGATTTTAAGTCTTGTTTAGACTTTAGTAATTCTTCATAAGAAGTTATAGTGTTATTCATAGTGATGACTATTAATCTTTATTGTCTTTTATAGAGGTCATGGCTGAACTTACAATAACATCTTTTATTTTCTTATCGATCTTTTTCTTTCCTAAAGTCAAGAATAAAATAAAGATAAAAATATAGAACCCTCCTACTAGCAAAAACCCTAAGGCGACATCATCCATGAGTTGCCCTATGTAAAAGCCTAAAGCGAGGTTCAACATGAGTAAAATAAATAAGACAAAAACTAGTATAAGTACGGCGCTTACGAGATTAGAACCAATGTTGGCAACAACAGCAACCAAGTCATATTTTAGTAATTTAATCCGTTTGTCTAAATAATTTTTTAAAAGATCAATCATAATCGTGATATCAAGAATTTAGAGTTCAACGCTCTTTTTTAAACTTTGGATTTTAGCTTCAATTTCTTGCTCTAATGCTTTTACTTTTTTTGTTAAGGTATCATATTCTTTTTTAACGGCATCCTTAGACCCTTCATAGGTGTCCTTCATGGATTCTAAAACCTCACCATCTATTTTTTCAGATAATTTGCCCATTTTATCATCCAAATCTTTTTTAAAATCGTCAGTCACGGACTTAATTTTTTTACGATTTTCTTCACCAGAATTTGGTGAAAGTAATAATGCGGCCACGCCACCAACAGTGACACCAACTATTAATCCCAGGAGTAAATTTGATTCTTTTGACATTTTAAGAAATGATATTTAAGGGTTGAATATACTCAATAATATCGATGTTTTTACCAAGGGATAATGGGAAATTTTTAAATTAGATTTTAAATTTAATATTAAGTGTTTAAAAAATCTTCCAAATTTTGCAGCTTATTATCCCAGAATTTTTCATAAAATTTCAACCATGTATTGATTTCTTTTAGTCCCTTCGCATTAGCATAGCAAATGCGCTCACGCCCTTGAATATTGATATGAACCAGGCCAGCAGCAGCCAAAGTATTAATGTGCTTTGTTACACCTTGTCTGGTAATTTAAAATTGATTTGAAATTTGTGTAATTGATAACGCTGAAGAGGCCATTATCAAAGCATGAAAAATCTCACGCCTCGTTGGATCTGCGATGGCTTTAAACACTGTAGTGATATTATCCTGCATTACCCAACGTCCTTTAAATATTCAGTAAGACCATTGATGCAATTATCCCAACCACCGCTAAAACTATCAAACATCGCAACGGCAGTTTCACCGGTATAATTAGAAATTCCCGAGTGTATTAAACTTAGTTTAGTGCCATTTTGTGTGGCTTCAAGCTCCCATTTCACAGTCGTTTCTGTTGTTGTGCCACCGACGAGCCAGGTATAAATAAGTACATACGGATGAGATGCTTTTACTTCTCCTGTTATTGTAGTGCACCCTTTTTCGTTTGGTTCAGATGTAAAAGTGTAATTGTAACCCACATCGGCTATAAAATCAGCTTTTATAAACCAGGAAGAAATTTGGTCGGCTTTACTTATAGCATTCCAAATTTTATCAATGTCGTGATTTAGGAGGACTTCTTTTTTGATAATGTCTGTCATTGGGATATTAATTTAATTATTATGCAACTATTTGGTTGCTAATTTAAAATAAAAAAATACGTTATGCAACAAATTGGTTGCATTTTTTAATTATCGTTAATAACCACCGTCAATTTGTATATAATAAAAACAAATAGTGATATGTAAGCTTTAGCATTTTTTTTGACTAATTTTGCATGTAATAAGAAGTTAAACACAATTAAATTATATAATTATGGCATTAGAAATAACAGATGCAACCTTTGAAGAAACCGTATTGAAAAGTGACAAACCAGTAATGGTAGATTTTTGGGCCGCCTGGTGCGGACCATGTAGAATGGTTGGACCTATTATTGAGCAAATCAGTGAAGAATATACTGAAAAAGCAGTTGTAGGTAAGGTAGATGTAGATGCTAATCAAGAATTTGCAGCTAAATATGGAGTTCGTAATATTCCTACGGTTTTAATTTTTCAAAATGGAGAAGTTGTAGGTCGTCAAGTAGGTGTTGCGCCTAAAAATGTTTATACTGAAGCCATCGATTCGCTTTTGTAGAATAGAATTTAAAAGAAACGCTAAAAGGTTTGCCATTATGGTAAACCTTTTTTAGTTTAGACTCATAATATCCTTCCTTAATGAAGGTGTTTTGAATGGGTGTTACGTGTTATGGTACATTCCCTGTTAATAAAAGGCAGGCTAAGGGCAAATCTAGAAAACATTGAATTTACAAAACGAACTTAATAAAACGGGTGGATTTAAAAACCTAGAACTTCTTGCTAAGCAAGTAGTGGAAGGGTTTATTGCGGGCATGCATAAGAGTCCGTTTCATGGCTTTTCGGCAGAATTCGCCGAGCATAAAATGTATAATCAAGGCGAGAGTACGCGCCATGTAGATTGGAAGCTCTTTGCCAAAACCGATAAACTTTTCACCAAACGTTATGATGAAGAAACTAACTTACGTTGCCATATAATTATTGATAATAGTAGTTCAATGCATTATCCACAAGTGGATACCCTTTCAATCAATCATTTAAATAAAATTGGGTTTTCTGCCTTGGGAGCTGCATCCTTAATGCATGTTTTTAAAAAGCAACGTGATGCTGTAGGCCTAAGTATTTATAGTGATAATTATGACTTTTATGCTCCTGAAAAAGGGAGTGAACGCCACCATCGCATGTTGATTGATCAATTGGGCACAATGGCAACTTCTCAGCCAAAACACAAGACGACAGATACCTTTACTTATCTCCACCAAATTGCGGAAAATATTCATAGACGCTCAATGATATTTTTATTTACTGATATGTTTCAATCTACAGTAGATGAGGATAAACTCTTTGAGGCGTTACGCCATTTAAAATACAATAAACACGATGTGATTATGTTTCATGTTTATGATAAAGAAAAGGAACTGAATTTTGATTTTGATAATAAACCTAAGCGATTTGTAGATGTTGAAACAGGGGAACATATAGATTTATACGCCGATAATATTAAGGAAAACTACGAAATTGCCGTTAAAGCTTATTTTGATCAAATTAGACTCAAGTGTGGGCAATACCGCATAAAATATGTGGAAGCTAATATAAATGAGTCCTTTAATAAGATTCTAACGACCTACATGATAGAGCGTCAAAAATTTATTTAATGCTTTTAATGAAAAAACACAAAAAAACATTTGCGTTATAAAAAATGGGGTGTATATTTGCAACCGCAATTAAGCAACGGTCTGGTAGTTCAGTTGGTTAGAATACCTGCCTGTCACGCAGGGGGTCGCGGGTTCGAGTCCCGTCCAGACCGCAAGATTGCTAAAAGCTCCGAGAGATTGGAGCTTTTTTTGGTAATCAAAAGAAGTTGTGTTGTGTCACAGAAATGTGGCCAGTAGTAATACCAGAGTAAATTTGGTATTCCAATGAAAGGCTTTCCTTTTTCACTTGTGAAATTGGGATGCTTTTTTGTTTTAGGGGTTGAGAATAAAATTTTTTCATTGAATGACAGTAAAAACACTATTTCTCAATTGTCATTAATAGATAATTCTAGTCTCTGGAAAAACATTAATCCACGCAAACCAAAACGCTTCATGTGCAGGTAGTCGCAAGAGCTGATGCCCTTTTGGGCCTATTAACATGTCTTCCGTTACGTTCCAGGCCTCATCGTTATTGTCCACTAACCTACCATCCTTATACGATTTGAATTGTTGATCATCAATTTTATACGCACGGCTGGCACCATTATTTTCTGTAATAATTAATAGTCTTTGTGCTTCTATTTGATCCTGATGAATTCGTTTACGCTTTAAATAATCGACAGAAATGGCTAATGGTTGTGTGTCGAAATTTTTTGGACGGGGGATAAAAACTCTCGCTTTATTGGGTAAACGCTCGTCAATTTTTAATACAGGAAACATCAGATTGTCATCTGCAAAATAGGCTTTATAAGCTTGGCCTTCGTCATAATTTCTAGCATGCCCGGTTTTTATAGAAAGCACTTTGGTTTTTGGATGTCGCATTCGCCATTCTCCCCAATTTGTTGTTTCTACAGGTAGTGTGGACAGTTCAATATTTTGATTGGCAAGTGGTCCAACTACCGGCCGCCCTAGTATAGTGCTCCATAAAGATTGAGTGGCATGATCATACATGAGTTTATTGGAGCGATATAAAAAACCACTGGTCCCCAGCTTATGCTTAACGCCGTTGAATTCTGTATCATATATAATAACTGTACCACAAAGTGTACAATACACACCGGCAATAGATAGTTCTCCAATATCGTCAGTAAAGAGCTCATGCCAGGCAAGAATACGTTTAGGATAGGCACGAGCTTCTCCATTGATGACCACCCCAAAAACAACATCACTGTCAGAAAGATATGTGGCTTGATTGGAAGCTATCATTGTTGGCGAATTTAGTGGCGGAATGCCATCCTGTTTTACACCACCCCAAATGATTTCATCTAGGCGAATGTTAGTTTGATTCTCTCTTTTATAAAAGTATTGATAAAATGCAGGGTCGTAAGATTTATAGAGATACGCTTTAAAGTCGGCATAATAGCTGCTATACGTGGGTTGGTCTTTCCATAGCCATTGTATGCCATTATAAAAATCAGCTTTAATGGCAGGCACTTGTTTATTTAATAATTTTCTAATTTCTTGCTGTTGCCAATTATCTTGGCTTAACCTCAATATATCAAGTAATGGAGCTACATAACCTTGAGACCAGTTTTGTTGTAAAAAACTTAAGGCCTCTATCTTTTTTTTCTCATCAGACCCAATGAAGTTCTGAAAGATAAACAGTGTGTCAATTGACTTTGATGTTGTTGCCACTGTTTTTAAATTCGAAATGACATTGTAATCAATGGGTAAGGTAGAAGCCAAGCGTTGTTCTGCCCAGTACCCGTATTCTTTGACAGCCGATTTATTGATGATATGTCCTCGCGTGTCAAATAACAAAAAAGGTTCGATTTTGTATAATCTAGAAATTTCATATTGTTGATTTTCTCCTAGTGATTGTGTAGGGCTAGCTCCATATTTTTGCTGTTCTTTTGAAGACACGGCAACTTGCATTTCATTACCAGATATGGCTTTCAGTCCGGAATGTTTGACTGTTAAAAATTCTGAAAAATATAAGCGATGCCTTCCAAGGATACTATCAGGCTGAACAACTACACTTGGATTTGTAGGTGTAATAATGGTTTTAAAGCGCCCTTTTTCATAGCTATCAAAGGAAAGTTCATAACCAAATTCCTTTAATGCTGTTTTATCTGAACTCTTAGAAAGGCTTCGTAAAAAGTGTGGTATGCTTTGGTTATAAATGGTCTTCCTTCTTGAAATGTATCGTGCGTCGTTAGCATCTATTTTGTCAACAAAATGGGCATAGCCACGATAATAAGTGGACCCATTCGCTTCGATTAATAGCTCTTCAAGCCAGAAACGAATGGTATATCCTAAATAATCGTTTTCAATGCGTAAAAGATCAATAGCCTTCACCAATAAATTTCCATTCTTTTCTTCGAATTGCAGGACTTCAGGATTCAATATTTTACAACTAGAAGCAGCTTTTCCTTGTCCTAATAGCGTTTTTCTAAATCTTCTAAAATTTCGTTTCCATTTCTTACCTCTTTTTGCAGAGATCACGACTTCACTTAAGTCCACACTTTTATGTTGCATCTCAATGATGTCTCCTTTAGCTAGCTTGTGATAACGTTTTGCATCGATGAATAGCGTTTCATATAGCAAATGGGTAATGACGAGTACTTGAGTCTCTTGAGAAGAAACTATAAGTGTGAAATTCCCATTCGTATTGCTTGCTGCACCAACACTGGAGTTGTTTAAGAAAACATTGGCATCTGAAATTGGCTTTTTGGTTGTTCCATCAATCAAACGGAACTGCAACTCGACCTGTTGGGCATTACCCAATTGCAGGCAAGTCAGTCCGATCCAAAAACAAAGCAACATGCATCTCATTCTTCGAATTGTAGAAATTAGCTCTGTTCACAGTAGTCGTAAAGTTTCATAAGAGCTTTCTCTTAGGTCATGCTTTTTTGTTTTATATAGAATCTTAACGACAATCTATTTTTTTTATAGAGGCCTATTCTTTTATCATTGTAAAAAAATCCTCTCTATAGTTTTTACTAATAGGAATGTCTTTCTCGTCAATAACTACGCAATGGGTTTTAATCGTTTCAATATGTTTTAATGAAACAATGAATGAGCGATGTATTCTTGTAAAAAGATGTTTAGGCAGTAAATCTATGACTTCAGTGAGCTTATATCGTGCAACAATGGAACGTTTGGTTGTATGGAATGTGACATAATTTCCATCGCTTTCTACATATTTAATATGTTGGATGGATAATTGATGAAACTCAGATCCACTTTTAATAAAAATAGTGTGATTAGAATCATCAACAGAAATTTCAGGATGAAGTGCTGCACCCTGATTATTGTTTAAAATTTGTTTTACTTTAATTACAGCTTGCAGTAACCTATCAAACTCTATTGGCTTTAAAAGATAATCCACTGCTTTAAGTTCGTAGCTTTCTAAGGCATATTCAGAATATGCAGTTGTAAATATTATTAATGGAGGATTTTGTAAAAACTTAGGAAAACTAATACCGGATAATTCAGGCATATTAATGTCTAAAAATATAAGATCAATCTTATGTTTGTCCAAATAATCAAGGGCTTCTAGAGGGTCTCTAAAAGACGCTTTTAACTCTAAGGACGACATTTTATTCAAGTGAAATTTAAGCACTTCAATTGCTGCTGGTTCGTCATCAATGATTATATAGTTTATCATAATACTAATCGAGTTTTAATTCTAATAAAGAGATAAATAAGCCTTTTTCTTCTTTAGTTTCTATGCTGTGAGCGTTAGGATAAAGAATAGAAAGCCTCTTTTTTAAATTATCAAGTCCAAATCCAGAAGGACCTTCTCTTAAACCAAAAGCGGCTTGATGCATTGTGTTGGTGACTTTGTAGTGTAATTTATTTTGATTTACTTCTAAAGATATATCTATAATGGATTTAACCTTGATATTTATACCATGTTTAATGGCGTTTTCAACAAATGGGATAAGTATCATTGGACTTATTTCAACGTTTTCAACATCTCCTTTTATTAAGAAATTAATAGAGACATCATCATCTTGTGCAATACGCATTTGATACACTTGAATGAATTTCTTTAGATGATTGATCTCTTTTTCCAATGCGACTTTGTCTTCATTTGTTTCATATACAATATAGCGCATTAAATCTGCCAATTTTGCAATGCCATCTGCCAAATCGGGAACATCGTTTTTTAATGCTTTAGCATAAAAACTATTTAATATATTAAATAGAAAATGAGGGTTGATTTGAGCTTTAAGAAAAGCCATTTCGGTAGTTAATTTCTCTTCAATTAAAACGCGTTTTAATTTTTCACTTTGAAACCAGGATTTAATTAATGCGTATGATAAACCAAGTAAGAGGATGAAAAAACTACTTGATGCATTATATCCTAAATAACTAAGAAAAGGCTCGCTTTCACTGGAGAAAAAACCAACCAACCAATAATAGTCGATTAAACTCTCAACCAGATTAATAATAATAAAAGTACTAAATAAAGCCAGGATAAGAACAAGTATTTTTTTTAGACGTAAATATTTAGGAACAATAAAAAAAGCGGTAGAATAAAATATCAATTGATTCATTACCATTCCGAACAAAATTGCAAGCCAAAAAGGACCTCCATCTTTCCTGAAATCAGAGATTGTATTTACATAATTCAAAATTAGAAAATAGAAAATTCCCCAAATTAGAATATGAATTATCGGTTCAAAATATTTTTTCATGTGACATTCTTCTTTGTCAAAATAAAGGAATTAAAACGACTTTAATAGGGCAAAGTGGTCAAAGGTATTGTTCTTGGGACGAATTGATTTGATTCTGTGAAGTTTGATGAAATTCACATAAATAGATTGATCTACAACATATAAGTAGGGAGTAATCACATTCGTTTGGAAGTCCTTTCTTTATGTGATAATCTTACTTAATAAATAAACTTAAAATCACAATGCAATGAAAAAATTCACATCTATAATAATGACTTTAACCCTATGCTTGAATACTTTTGGGCAATCAATTTCTAACAAAGACCTGAAGCATAATATTGACGATTTATTTCAAAGTTATTCAAACTATGATCGTTTTATTGGAAGTGTGTTAATAAGTCAAGATGATACTATTATCTACCAGAAGAGCTTTGGTTATGCTGATGTAGAAAGCCAGAGACCTAATACGGCGCAGTCAATTTTTAGTATTGCATCAGTTACTAAGACCATAACTGGAGTTGCTATAATGAAATTAGTTGATGACGGCGCATTAACTTTAGACACGCCTATCAGCACTTATTTTCCAGGTTTTATTCCAAAGTATTCAAAGGATATTACAGTACGTCATTTGCTAAATCATAGCTCAGGCATGCAAGCCAATATTGGTAGAATTGATGATGAAGGTAATGGTTTAGTTTTAGGAGAAAACGAGATTACAATGGACGAGCTTATAGAATTGTTTCAAGAATCACAACTAAAATTTGAACCCGGAACAGGTTATGAATATAATAATTTTGGCTACACACTGCTTGCAAATATAATTGAAAAAGTAAGTGGGCAGTCTTATGCAGATTATTTAGAGCAATCCATTTTTATTCCGGCAGGAATGAAAAACTCTTCAGTTGATACATTTAAGATATTGGATGAAATTGCTTTTCCGCACACTGGTTTGGGGTTGAATGCGTTTAAAAAACATACACCATCCATCCATTTGTCTTGGATCAAGGGGGCTGGTAATATGAATGCTACTGCTATTGATTTATATAACTTTATGCGGTCTTTAAATAGCGGAATATTATTAAAACCAGAATCGGTAGATAAGCTTTATAATGTATCGCAACCTACAGGCATTAATGACACTGAATATGGATTGGGGTGGAGCATTGAACATAGGGGCGGAGAAAAATGGATAAACCATAGTGGTTTGCTTCCTGGGTCTGCATCAATCATGGGCTTCTTACCCGAAAAAAATATTAAGATCATCATACTGTCCAATGCTACTTCTACCAAGCTAGATGCAAAAGATGATTTTCAAGGGAAAAGAGAATTTGTTAGTGGCGCGATCATTGACAACGTGATTGCGGCGGTTCAAGGCAAAAGACCTGAATTACTTCCAATGCAAGTAAATAATAGTAATAAAGAAGATTATAATCAGTCCTATGATCTTGATGATACGCATTCATTGACTTTTAAGAAACAAGGAAATAATTACACCCTTGAATCAACAGGGTCAGATTCTTGGTCAATCTTTACTTATGCTTTTTCAAAAAATGCAAAAGAAGATAATAAGGCTAGTGAAATAGCTTCGTTTTTTGCCAATGCTTTTAGTACTCAAGATTTTAACGGACTTTCTGATTTTGGCTCTGAGGAGATGAAAACTTTTTTTGGTTCTGAGGATGGAATAAAACAACTCAAAGGGATTTGGTCTTACTTTCTTGAACAGGCAGGTGCGTTTAAATCTTATAATATCTATAACATAGAAGGAGAAAACACAAAAACGGTTAATATCAGATTTCATTTTGAAAAAAATGATGTCGGCATAGTTTTAAGTATTAATAAAGAGAATCTTATTCAAGGCATGTTTAATGATGATACTGTGAAGACAAGTCATGTTTCAAAAGTTGTATTAACGCCAATTGGAAAAGATGAATTCTTTATTAATGGGCACCAAAATGGTGGTATGCAAGATCTAAGAGTGTCATTAACTGAGGATGATTTAGTATTGATTGATAATTCAATAAAGTTTAATGCGAAAAGGCGTAATTAGATTTTTGGCTATACGATGTCATGAGAATACTCAGCAAAGGTTTGTTGTGTATTCTAATATAAAGTTTTTTTTACTTGTGCAATTGCTACCTTTTTTTTGCTTTAGGGATGTTTGAGAATTTTGTTACCTTAGTAAGGTATCAATAGTATTGATTCCAATTGATTAATTATCAGAGCACATGAAAAAGATCTTTTTATTAGCATGCATTTTATTTTATACCTGTAGCAATGACGACCCATCAACAGATCCCCCAATTGAGCCTACAGTAGAAGAACAAATACAAGCCGTTATTGAAGATAAGATTGGTAATGATCAAGATAAACTCGTAGGGGTATCATTATCTATAAGAGTTGATGGTGACGAACTCTGGAATTTACAAGGTGGTTTGTCAAAACTGAATGAACCCATAACTAGCAATATGCGTTTTGGGGTAGGTAGCGTTACCAAAACTGTCGTTGCAGCTACAATTATGAAATTAGTAGATGAGGGCGTATTAAACCTTGATGATACCATTGGAGATTGGCTAACTTTGAATGCGCCTAACGTAAATGACTCTATTACTATTTTTCAATTGTTAAACCATTTTGCAGGACTTGATGATTATATGAACCCAGAGCTTTGGGATCAAGTTGAAGCAAATTTGACCACTTCTATCCCGCAAATAGATTTGGTTGATTTTATTGGTGAACCTTATTATGAGCCTGGCGTAACCCATAAGTATTCAAACTCAAATTATTTAGTATTAGGATTAATCATCGAATCAGCAACAGGAAGTCCTGTTGGCGATGTTATGCGTGAAAAATTTTGGGGACCATTAGGATTGAATAATATGTATTTTGGCACCAATGAAAATATAATTGGACCAATTGCAACACCATGGAGAGATAGTGATGGTAATGGTACTTTAGAAGATATCGCTGATCAATATGATGCTGCGTATCACAGCGTATTTTTTTGTGCTGCTGATGTGTTTTCTACCGCGTCTGATTTGTCAATGTGGGCTCAACATTTATATAATGGTTCTGCAATTTCAAATGCATCTAGAGAACTTATGATGACAAGATATTTTGATATCCCAGATCCTATTTTCGTAGGATACGGACTTGGTGTTCGTGAAGTCGTATTTCATGGACGCGTGTTATGGGGTCATCCAGGAGGTATGAGAGGTTATGGTTCATATATGTTTTATGATCCTATTAGCAAAGTAAGTATCGCCATGCTTAACAATCAAAGTCGCTCCGAAGATGGCCCATTATTGAGGTATGAATTGGTCAATGAAGTATTAGACATTGTTTTTAATGCGTTGTAAAACATATTTTGAAATAAAATGTGTCTCATACTCAATTTTTAAAACATCAAATTTTAATTATAAATTAATTTGATATGGCACATCTATCAAAACCTATATCATAAACATAATTCAAAAAAATAATTGATATTTGCAGGATATCAAACAAAGACCAATGCGTATTCCTATTATTTTCTTTGCTTTAGTGATTTTTAGCTTAAGCAGTTGTAAACAAGATAAGAAATCAGAACCCATTAAAATTGAGCAACCTGAACCAAAGGTTGAAATCAGTGAACCAAAAGCTGATGCTGATAATGGGGGGTTATATTTACCAGAAGGGTTTGGAGCTCTAGTGGTAACTGATAGTATTGGGCCTTCAAGACATTTAGCGGTTAACGAAAATGGTGATATTTATGTAAAACTGCGAACGGCTACTGGTAATAATGGCAACATGGCATTGCGAGACACCAATAATGATGGTAAGGCAGATATTATACAACGTTGGGGAGATTACCCAAACGATGGAATTTTTGGAACCGGTATGCGCATCCATAAAGATTATCTCTATTTCAGTTCAGAATTACGTGTTTATAGACAAAAGTTAACACCAGGAAAGTTGATTCCGGAGGGGAAGCCAGAAGTTATTGTTATTGATCCATATCCAATTCGATGGCATAATTCTAAGGCTTTAGCTTTTGATAATGAAGGCGGTTTGTATGTAACATTTAGCGCACCAACAAATGCTTGTGAAGATCAAAGCAAAACAAAAACGGATAAAGACGGCATTGTAAGAGGACAAAATCCATGTTCTCAATTAGATATTCTTGGTGGCATATGGAAGTTTGATATCAACAAGTTGAATCAAAGTCCTTCAGATGGACAACGCTATGCTACAGGAGTTAGAAGTGTAGTAGGGATGACTTGGAATACCGAAGTAAATAGTTTGTATGCCGTTAATCATGGGCGGGATTATTTACAAAATCATGCACCACAATATTACACGGAATGGGATAATACGGTACTGCCAGCTGAAGAGTTTATGCGCATTTCTGAAAATGATGATTTTGGATGGCCATATACCTATTACGATCATTTTAAAAATAAGCGCATGTTGGCCCCTGAATATGGAGGTAACGGTAAAAAAGAAGCTAAGGGATATACAGACCCAGTTATGGGATTACCAGCACATTGGGCTCCTAATGATTTGTTATTTTACAAAGGGGATCAATTTCCAGTCCGTTATAAGAACGGTGCTTTTATTGCGTTTCACGGTTCTACCAATAGAGCACCTTATCCGCAAGCAGGATATATTGTCGCTTTTGTGCCTTTCCAAAAGGGGAAGCCTTCTGGTGATTGGGAAGTATTCGCAGATGGATTTACGGGTAAAGATGTGCTTAAAACAATGAAAGAATCAAAATACAGACCTATGGGCTTAGCAGAAGGGCCAGATGGTTCGCTGTATATTTCTGAGTCCAAACAAGGTAAAATATGGCGTATCATGTTCAATGGAGATAGAGATGGATTTGAGGACTCTGATTTGGAAGGTATGGAAAGTAGAAAGTCAAAATCTCATATCATGACGCCTGATAAGCAATAAACACCCAATAAAATAGTTGCCTTTATTTGAAACGCTAGGTAATATCTTTAATTCAAGTGACGCAACGTTTCATGTTATAGCGCATCTTCATTAAAAGGGAAGTTTTAAATACATGAAAAACACACTATTTTATTTTTTTATTTTGGTGGTTTTATCGTGTTCAACGAGTGAGCAAGAAATCGTTTCTGAAGATGTTGAAACTGAGGAGGAAGTTGAAGACATTGGTGAAATTGAATTATTTGATATGAACGCCGAGTTTCAATTATTATTTGTTGGTAATAGTTTAACGCAATATAATAATCTGCCAGGGTTAGTAAAAAAAATCTATAATGACACCGGTAAGTCGGTCTCCATATCCACAATACTCAAAGGAGGAACAGGTTTAGAAGATCATTGGAATTCTGACCAACTACAACCGGAAATTAATAGTGGGTTTTATGATTATGTCATAGTACAGCAGGGCCCATCTTCACAAGAATATGGTCGGTGGTCGTTAATGACTTTTGGGGGTTTAATTGCTGAAAGTTGTAATGAAAATTCGGCTCAATTAGCCTTTTTTATGGTGTGGCCATCAAGAACCTATTATTCAACTTTTGATGGTGTCATTACAAATTATACCGATGCTGCAGAGGTTACAAATTCTATTTTATGTCCAGTTGGGCAAGTCTGGAAGCATCATTTTGATCAAACGGAAGATTTTTCGTATTATGGGCCAGATGGGTTTCACCCTTCTTTAAAAGGAAGTCAAGTAGCTGCAGAGGTCATTGTACAGTCTTTGG
>JAGSHF010000129.1 GCA_023954685.1 Flavobacteriaceae bacterium
AAAGTTAGATATTTCATATACTATGAACTCTTTAAACCAGGAGCTGAAATTGAAGTTTTAGAAAAAAATATTAATAAAATAATCGAAATCACTTCACAGAAATAGAATGATTAAGTTCTTTAGACACATACGTAAATCACTCCTTATGGAAAACAAGATAGGCAAATACTTTAAATATGCCATTGGTGAAATTGCACTTGTAATTATTGGAATATTAATGGCTTTACAAATTAATAACTGGAACATTGAAAGCAATAATAAAACTATTGAAAAACAACTCTTAATTTCTTTACAAAAGGATTTTACAGAAACAAAAGATAATCTACAAAATACAATCAAACGCCAAAGGAATGTAGTTAAGTTGTCCAAAACATTAATGCAACATTATATAACCAAAAATATGGAGATAAGTAAAGACTCCATTTATAAAATGTTGACATCTGGAGCACAATCATTTTGGAGAATAGAACCAACAATTGGCACGTATCAAAGTATGTTAGGTAGTGGGGATTCTAAACTCATTAAAAATCAAAAACTAGTTCAACAAATGACACGATTTTATGGCGAAATCAGTTATGGCTTTGAAGATCACGATGTTTGCATGGATATCATAATGGGTATACTAATTGATCTAGCTGAACATATCACATTAGCAAATGAACCTTACTTCTATTTGGACACCTATAAAAGACCTGATAATTATCCAGAAATCATAAAAAGAGAAATAAAAAAATTATATGGTAATCATGCCTTGTTTGTGAAACTAGATTCTAAAGTAGATTATGAGTCAAACAGATTAGATTGGCAAATGGATTTGAATATGAAAGTAGAAGACATTTTATCAGAAATTGAAAATGAACTAAAACACCATGATTAAATTCTTTAGAAAAATACGTTACAACCTCATGGAAACAAGAAAAACAGGGATAGCTATCTATATAAATTAGGCGGAATAGGAACTACAAAACAACCAGAAGATTATAATCATTTATTAAATCATCCTGATTATGAAGATCATCTAACACGTTGTATTGTTACAAATAATATTAGTGACGTTCAGTCTGCTATAATGCGTTCGCGCATCGTTGAGATTTTAGATTTAATAGAAACTGAAATAACCAACCAATGATTAAATTATATAGCCCTCCTAGATTCATGAAACATCCATAAACGCAATAGTTAATATTCTGAAACAATATAACAAGAGGCCCTAATTCAAGTTATAGTCCTGTTTTTAAATAGGATAGGGTGATAAAAATGTGCTATTATTATATGTTATTACTTTTTATAATCTATTATTATTAGTAATTTTAATTTTTACTAACCGCTATAATAAAGGATATACTGTGAAATGGAAAAATAAAAGACAAAGCTCCAATATTGAAGATCGACGAGGTCAAAGTGGTCCAAGGCAAGGTTTAGGAGGATTCAATCCTATGTTACTACGGCCACTGATTAAAATTTTATTTTCAAAAACGGGCTTAATAATTGTCGGTGTATTTTTAGTATTCTCATTTCTAACGGGAAATAATCCGTTAAATATAATCAGTCAATTTTTCACTGGGGGTAACCTTTCCACTGAAACTTCAACGCCATATCAAGGATCGAAATCAGAAAATGAAATGGCAGCATTTAGTTCAACTATTTTAGCCAATACTGAAGATGTTTGGAATAAACTTTTAAAAGACTACAGAGAACCCACGCTTGTTCTATTTACAGGTTCAGTTTCTTCTGCTTGTGGTGGTGCGTCTAGTGCAACCGGACCATTTTATTGCCCAGGTGATGAAAAACTATATCTAGATTTAAGTTTTTTTAATGACATGGCACAAAAACTAAATGCGCCTGGCGATTTTGCTCAAGCCTATGTCATAGCCCATGAAGTTGGACATCATATTCAAAAGCTAATGGGTACAACCGATAAATTAAATAGATTACGAGGGCGTATAAGTGAAACCGAATACAACAAATATTCGGTTAGATTAGAGTTACAAGCTGATTTCTTAGCGGGCGTTTGGGCACACCACTCGCAACAAATGTTTCAAACGATGGAAGCCGGCGACTTAAATGAGGCATTAAATGCAGCTAATGCTATTGGAGATGATCGCTTACAAAAAAACTCAACAGGAAGAGTCGTTCCTGATTCTTTTACACATGGCACTTCAGAACAACGTATGCGTTGGTTTAAAAAAGGTTTTGATACTGGAGATTTAACACAAGGTGATACCTTTAATACCAATGCACTTTAAAACAATACCCTTGTATAAAACTAAAGAATGTAAAGTGTTTTTAGAAACAGCATATAAACAAAACCAATAAAATCATTCTTGAGATTATCAAAACTATCTGTTACCAAACCATATCGAATGTCTAACAGACCTTTGGTGAGTTTACCATTGGTAGCTAAAATTCTAAAACTATGATAAAGTTTTTTAGAAAAATACGTTACGACCTTATGGAAAAAAACAAAACAGGAAAATACTTAAAATATGCCTTTGGTGAAATTGTACTCGTCGTTATTGGTATCCTCATTGCGTTAAGTATTAATAGTTGGAACAACAATCGTATTGACACAAAACGCGAAACCAATTACATTAAAAACATTGAACGCGATCTAATTAACCAAATAAAAGCAATTGACACGCAAACTGACTTTGAAATAGAAGTAACTGAATATTGTAGAATTGCTCTAAAGCCCTATAATGAAACCAATAGACTCAAAATAGATAGTACGTTAGCAATTGCTTTAGGATCCATAACCACTAGACGCACTTTTGTCAATCCTAATCCCGCGTATACAGAGCTCATTTCATCTGGTAATATAGAACTCCTAAAAAATGAAACCTTTAAGGATCAACTTATTAATTATTACCAAGAGTTAGAGCGCATAGAAAAAATTATTGATAAGAATAATGCCCTAATTACAGATCAACAATTTACACCTATAATATCGCAATTTGGCGCCATAGATTCTCGAAAAAAATGGGATAATATTTTTAGAGGATTTATGAGAAAATACAAAAGTGATGATCCCCTAACATCTATAAACATAGAACGGTTATCTCAAATAAGTTCTAATCTTTTAGAACAAGAAGAAAATGAATTAATCTTTGTGAACCACCTAGCAAGGAGACTAGATACTGCGATGTTACATGTTTTTCTCTTAATTGAATTTAGAGCTCAAACCAAAAAATTATTAGAAGCAATTGAAGCCTACTAAATGATTACATTCTCATAAAGATAAAAGCCCAACACAATGTGTTGGGCTTTTATCTTTATGCCAAATGGGGATTATCGTCTAACCTCCAAAATCATCAAATCTTATATTCTCATCATCGATTCCAAAGTCTTCTCCCATTTTTTGAACCGCTTGGTTCATTAACGGAGGACCACAGAAATAGAGTTCGATATCTTCAGGTGATTCATGATGATTTAAATAGTTTTCAATTACACAATTATGTATAAACCCTACGAAACCATCACCTTCTTCGTCATTAATATCTTTCTTAACCTTCCAATTATCTTGTTCCATTGGCTCTGACAATGCCAAGTAGAATTTAAAGTTTGGAAAATCTTTTTCTAAAGCTCTAAAATAATGAATGTAAAACAATTCAGCTTTTGATCGCCCACCATACCAATAGGTTACTTTACGTCCCGTTTTAAGAGTTCTAAATAGTTCATATAAATGAGAACGCATAGGCGCCATTCCTGCACCACCACCAACATATAGCATTTCTGCTTCAGAATCATTAATAAAGAATTCACCATAAGGCCCCGAAATTGTCACCTTATCACCTATCTTTTGATTAAATATATATGATGAAGCTATACCCGGATTAACATCCATCCAGCCACCCTTTGCACGATCGAAAGGCGGTGTAGCAACACGTACATTAAGCATTATTTTTCTACCTTCAGCAGGGTAAGACGCCATTGAATATGCTCTTTCAACAGTTTCAGTATTTTTCATTACTAAAGGCCATAAACCAAATTTTTCCCAATCCGCCTTAAATTTATCAGGCTCTCCTGGATGATCCTGAGGATGTGCTGAAACATCCATTTCAGAATATTTAATTTCAATTTCCGGAATTTCAATTTGTATATAACCTCCAGCTTTATAGTTCATATCTTCAGGAATTTCAACTACAAATTCCTTGATAAAAGTAGCAACATTGTAATTGGATACTACAGTTGCTTCCCATTTTTTAATTCCGAAAACTTCTTCAGGAATGGTTATTTCCATATCCTGTTTCACTTTTACCTGACAAGATAAACGCGCACCATGAGCTAGTTCTTTACGCGTAAAGTGGGGCGTTTCGGTAGGTAAAGCTTCTCCGCCACCCGATAAAACATGGCACTCACATTGAATACAAGTTCCACCACCACCACAGGCAGATGGTAAGAATATTTTTTCAGCACCTAAAGTTGTTAATAAACTATCCCCCGAACCTACTTCAATTTCTCGCTCACCATTTATCAAGATCTTTACAGGTCCTGAAGGTGATAATTTTTGCTTTACAAATAAAAGCAATGAAACTAGCAATAAAGTTACGACCAAAAATGCGGCAACCGTTGCTAATACTGTTCCTAATGTACTTGCGGCTAATATCATGTTATTCTTGTTCTTTGTTAGTGTTATTAGCTAATTCCTTTGTGTCTTTTTCAGCCATTTCAACTGCGTTTAAGGCGTCATCGTCTTCAGTAACACGTTCTACTAAAACAGTTTCTTCTTTTGCTACTTCATCTCCACCTGTAAGCATTCCGCCAAAACTCATAAATCCAATGGCCATTAAACCTGTAATGATAAACGTAATACCTAATCCCCTTAATGGTGCAGGCACATTAGAATATCGAATTTTTTCACGAATAGCTGCAATCGCTAATATTGCTAAAAACCAGCCAATTCCTGAACCAATACCATAAGTTGTTGCCAATCCTAAAGTTGGAATTTCACGAGATTGCATGAATAATGATCCTCCTAAAATAGCACAGTTTACTGCAATCAATGGTAAGAAAATACCAAGAGAGTTGTATAATGATGGTGAGAATTTCTCAACAATAATCTCTACCAATTGCACCATAGTTGCAATGGTTGCAATAAACATGATGAATGATAAGAAACTTAAATCGTAACTAGCATACTCATCGCCTAACCAAGCTAAAGCACCATCTTGCAAAATGTACTGATCTAGCAACCAGTTTAAAGGTACTGTAATGGCTAATACAAATATAACTGCGGCACCAAGACCAACAGCTGTTGATACTTTTTTAGAAACTGCAAGGTAAGAACACATTCCTAAGAACGTGGCAAATACCATGTTATCTATAAATATTGATTTGAAAAATAATTCTATATGTTCCATAATATCTTATTCTAGTGGTCTTCAATTAATGCTGGATTCTTACTACGTTGTACCCAAATAATAATACCTACAACGATCAATGCCATTGGTGCTAATAACATAAATCCGTTATTCTCATAGCCAATGCTATATAATCCTGTTTTTGCAATAGGATCTCCTAAAACTTTAAAACCTAATAATGTTCCAGAGCCTAATAGCTCTCTAAAAAATCCTACAATTATCAGAATTACACCATATCCAAGTGCGTTACCTATACCATCAAGAAAAGAACGCCAAGGTCCATTGCCCAATGCAAAGGCTTCAAAACGCCCCATAATAATACAGTTGGTAATAATCAATCCAATAAATGCACCGAGTTCTTTACTTAACTGATATGAATAGGCCTTTAAAACCTGGTCTACAATAATTACCAATGCAGCAACTACTGTAAGCTGAACGATAATTCTAATTTTTGAAGGAATAATATTTCTAATCAATGAGATAACAACGTTACCTACACCTAAAACAAATATTACTGAAATAGACATCACAATTGATGCTTTCAATTCTGCAGTAATCGCTAATGCAGAACAGATACCAAGTACTTGAATTGTAATTGGGTTATCGTCTCCTAATGGATCTAATATTAATCTACTATCTTTTGCCATGATTACTTCTTTAATGTTTTAAAATAAGGTACATATAATCTTAAATCATTTCTTATCATTGCTGCTACACCATCACCCGTAATAGTAGCTCCAGCAATTGCGTCAACAGCATTATCTGTTTTTCTTTCATTTAATGGGTCTCCATTACTTTTAGAAATATCTATACCCACAAAATTTCCGTCATTATCTAATAAATGTTCACCAATAAAGTCATCCATAAAGAAGCGCTGTTTAATGTTCGCACCAAGACCTGCAGTTTCACCTTGATGATCAAAGTAAGCCCCTTGAACTACCATGTTTTCGTCCATAGCTACATATGCCCAAACAGCATCCCAAAGTCCTTTACCTCTTATTGGAGCAATATAAAAAGTTATCCCTTCCTTTTCTCCAACAAATAATGGCAAACGTCTTTCCTCGCCATCTTTAGCCGCAGATTGTTCTTTTTTGACCTCTATTAAATAAGCTTCATTGTCTTCATTAACTTCTGTACCGTTAGTAATGACCAATTGTTTGGTGATATACTTAGCAAATTCATCTGCTACTTTAGCATTCTCAATAAAGGCAACACTACTTTCATCATTTTCATTTACCCCCATAGCATAAAGAATGTTTTGTTGCTTTTCTATACGCTTGTTTTCATCAATTTTTGGCTTCAATGAAGATGCAACGAAGGCCAATAAGGAACCAACTACTAAAACCATTCCTACAGCAAATAGTAATGTGTACGAATTTTTATCTGTTTTCTTTTCCATCGTTAAGCCGTTTTTGTTTTTAGACGCTTCATTCTACGTTTAACATTACCTTGAACCACATAATGGTCTATTGTTGGCGCGAATACGTTCATTAATAAAATTGCCAAGAATACTCCTTCTGGATAAGCTGGATTGAATACACGGATCATAATTGAGATAAATCCAATGAGAAACCCATATATCCATTTTCCTTTATTTGTTTGTGATGCAGTTACTGGATCTGTTGCCATATAAACCGCCCCAAATAAGATACTTCCAATTATTAAATGTTGCCAAAACGGAACACTCATTAAACCATAAAATTTACTAGATTCTCCAATCCAGCCTGCATCAACTACTCCATTAAAAATTAAGCCCATAACTAATGCACCAACTATGGTACTTAAAATGATTCTCCAACTTCCAATTTTTGTAAATATTAAAAATAATGCTCCTATTATGATTAAGAATTTTGAAGTTTCACCAACGGAACCGGGTATTAATCCCCAAAACATATCCCAATAATCAATTCCTGCAAGTGAGGTATTTTGAGCATATGCACCTAGTAGTGTTTCTCCAGAGATTGCATCTGGAGTTCCAGCTCTTTCTACAGCACCATGAACCCAAACTTTATCACCAGACATCCATGTTGGATAAGCGAAAAATAAGAACGCTCGTATGGTTAAAGCGGGATTAAGAATATTCATTCCTGTGCCTCCAAAAACTTCTTTACCAATAACAACACCGAAAGCTACTGCTACAGCAAGCATCCATAGCGGGATATCAATTGGTACAATTAATGGGACTAACATTCCAGTCACCAAATACCCCTCTTCGACTTCATGCTTATTAATTATTGCAAAAATAAATTCGATTAATAAACCAACGCCGTATGAAACGATTACTAACGGAAGTACTTTCCAAAGGCCAATAACCAAGTTATTCCACGACCAAAATAGTGTGTCAAAAAACCCATTTGCACTTTCAATTGCTCCAAGCGCTAAATGATGTTGATACCCTGCATTGAACATCCCAAAGATTAGACATGGCACTAAAGCCATAATAACCGTATTCATTGTTCGCTTTAAATCATCAGCAGCTTTTATATGAGTTCCATTATGGGTGGTCTCATTTGGCAAGTATAAAAAGGTATGGATTGCGTTAAACGCAGGGGCCATCTTAGTGCCTTTATACTTTTCTTTTAAATTATGTAAGTTTTGTTTTAAGCCCATTATCCTATCTCTTTAAGCATTAAGTCTAAACCTTCTCTTATAATTTTTTGATGTGGTTGTTTAGATACACAAACAAATTCCGTTAATGCAAAATCCTCAGGTGCAACTTCGTACATTCCTAAAGCTTCCATTTCATCCAAATCTTTATACATACAAGATTTTAAGATTTGCATTGGGTAAATATCTAATGGAAAAACTTCTTCGTAAGTTCCAGTAGTTACAAACGCACGATGCTCACCATTGGTATTCGTGTTTAAATCAAATTTTTTCTTCGGCGTTAACCAAGAAAAAGTAAACGCTCTTGACGTTGATACCTTATTAAAAACTGGCTTATTCCATCCAAATAATTCATAATCATCACCTTCAGGAATTACTGTAATTGTATTACTATAATAATCCAAGTTACCATCTGGCTTAACGTGTTTACCACTTAAGACATTTCCAGAAATAATACGAACATTAGCATCTTTTTCAACGCCATGATCATAAATCATTGTGGCTATTTCGCTACCAATCTTGGTTGTAAAATATCTTGGTTTTTGTACTGAAGAACCTACCAACGCAACAATACGCTCTGCATTAAATTTTCCAGTAAGAAGTAATTCACCAATAATGACAAGGTCTTGTGCATTAACAGTCCAAACGACTTCCCCTTTATTAATAGGATCTACCTTATTAATTAAAGTCCCTACATTCCCAGAAGGGTGCGGTCCAGAAACTTTATGAATGGTCGCTCCAGATAAATTAGCAAGTGGAGAATTAGTGTGCTTCCCAACAGCAACATGTACTTGCCCTTCCGTTAATTTTCCCAGAGCTACAATTGCGGCTTCTAATTCAGTTTCTTTACCTTGAAGGGTAAAATCTAAATCAGCAGCTAAAGGTGCAGAAGCATACCCAGAAATAAAAATCGCTTTTGGCGCTCTATCAGGATTTGCAATCACATCATAAGGACGCTGTTTAACAAATGGCCAACAGCCAGAAGCTAACAAATGTGCTTTTATAGCATCAGC
>JAGSHF010000100.1 GCA_023954685.1 Flavobacteriaceae bacterium
AATTTAGACTTAAGCGATATGATTTATACGTGTTATTAAAAAAATTATCTAATGATTGGAAATACTAAATTTGAACGTTGAATTTTGCGTTTTTCAAAAGATAGAACATCTACCTCTTTTAAATAGTCTTGGTCTTGGTATATTCGATCAGCCATCTGAAGTATGATGAACAATTTCATCCTATCGGTGTCTCCTATTGTTGAGTGTGGCCATTGATTATTCGGATCAGTGTATGGAATTAGATAATTTAGTCCAGCACGTAATCGCGAATCTACTTTATCTATTTCATATACATCTACATCAACTTTCTGAGCAAGATGTGCCACAAGAAACATGGCGTGTAGGTTATATATACTATAAAAAAGCGGACGTGTTCGTGCGATCTCTTCAGGCATGGAACCATCTTCTCTAATTTGATTATAGAGACGACGTTGAATGAATTTTTGTGCTATTTGACTAGCGGCCTCTTTTTTTTCAGAATAAAGGGCGAAATACAATGCTTGAACATCATAAAACGAACCATGATTATTTTTTGAAGCAGCTTCCTCAAGAGCAAATTCGCTCGTGGTTAACCATTCAAAATATGCAGCAGCCCACTTTTTTAATCTTAATTGTTCATTTTTACTTAATGCAGATGAACTAGAAATTAATAATGAACCTTCCAAAGCACCTATCATTAGGCGCCCATCTAGTACACCAGACTTAGTGCCTTGATTATGTCCAGGTCTAATTTGTGCATGATTAACATTTGGATTCATTCGGGTCTCTTCATCTAGAAACCAAGTACGAAGTAACTCTGCCGCTTTAATAGCATATTTTTCTTTTCCTGTTAAGTAGTATGCAAGTCCTAAAGTTTCGGTGTTAAATCCTAAGGTTCCAATTCTTTGCCTATCTGAATATTCCAAACTCTGGCTGTCCGGATTGGTCTCACCATCGCGCCTAATATATGGTAATCCGCTAGGTTCATTCGGGTCAGGCCACCAGTATCTGCTATAACTAGCATAATCATGTTTGTTACCACTAGGCGGAAGTTTCTTCTTATCAGTTACTGAAACGGGGTTTTCTTTTAGAGCCGTTTCTGCTTCTTGAATCAGTTGGTTAAATGCAAACCTTAGTTTTGAATCGTTATTTTCAATAAGAAGTTTCACATTTGCTAAGTTTTCAGCGTCCATCAAAATGGTCTCAGCTTGATTATTATCTGATTCACTATTGTTACATGAGAATGATAATAATGCAACTAGAACTATGACTTGATAGTTTTTTTTCATCTAACTTTTTAAATTGTGCCTAACGGTGAGTATATAAGCCATTTCAATGGCTTATATACATTGTTGTAAATAGCAATTATTTCGAATACAAAGCATTTCTCCTCATTATAAGGTTAATTACTATTCTGATTATGAAAAAGCCAATTAGAAAGATAAAAAAGGGAGCAATTCGAAAGCTAAAATATAAATCGTCAAATGGCCAAAATAGCTTATCAATCAAAGGACCTAGTATAGTCATGTAAAGTGCTAGCCAGATTCCAAATGCAGTTACTTCTATGACAATTTTTTTTTGATTAAAAATCTTTTGAAAAACCTTTTTTAAAAGCAGAACAACAACTACAAATGATAATACTGCAGATATACTAAACAAAAGCCAATACCAAGGATGTTCTTCAAAAGTCGAACCACTTCTTCCGATATGCTCAAAATAATCATATACTGAATATAAGACTACAATAGCCATTAAATAGGCTATTGGATATGTAATTAACTTCTTAATCATATTTTATTATTGACAACCTATGGATAAAGACAATTGTCTTTATACCCATAATATTTATTTCTATAAAATTACATAAATTTCTTACATATCAAGGAGGTTTTTAATGGAATTGAAAGTAAAAACTCCCATACTGTTAGCTTGATTCAATAGCATTATACTTTGGTATAATTTAAATCTCACCGACTTAAAATTTTAGCCCTTAATCTTGGATAATCTAATCTCGTGATATCAAAGCGCCTATTTTTGTCTATTTTTGCACCAATATGCAAGAATTAAAACTTTCAAGTTGGTTACCTACCACAAATAAAGAGGTTAAAATCCGCGGATGGGAATACCTAGATGTCATTCTATTTAGTGGTGATGCCTACGTTGATCATCCCACGTTTGGCCCTGCAGTAATTGGACGATTACTAGAAAGTTTTGGTTTGCGTGTGGCTATTGTTCCACAACCAAGTGTTACAGATAATCTTCAGGATTTTGTAAAAATGGGGAAGCCAAAATTGTTTTTTGGCGTTACCGGCGGTTGCATGGACCCCATGATTAGTAACTACAATGCCAATAAAAAGAGACGTGATAAAGATGCCTATACTCCAAATGGAGATATTGGTTTCCGTCCGGATTATGCAACAACTGTTTATTCCAAAATATTAAAAGAAAAATGGCCAGACACCCCAGTATTAATTGGAGGTATTGAAGCGTCTTTGCGTCGTGTTACTCATTATGATTATTGGAGCGACAAATTAATGCCATCTATTTTAGAAACTTCAAAAGCAGATATGTTGGTTTATGGTATGGGGGAACAACCATTGCGTGAAGTGGTACGTTTGCTTCAAAAAGGAGTGCCGTTTTCTAGTATTACTACCGTTAAACAAACAGCTGTTCTTTTAAATCAAGATGCTAAAATTCCTAAGAACAGTAATTGGGAAGATGTTGAAATACAATCGCATGAGGTGTGTTTAAGTGATAAAAAGAAATACGCTTCTAACTTTAAAGTGATAGAACAAGAATCTAACAAATTAGCAGCAAGACGTATTTTTCAGAAAGTAGCAAATAAGACGTTGATGATAAATCCGCCTTATCCTACTATGACCGAGGATGAAATTGATGCTTCCTTTGAGTTGCCATACACGCGTTTACCACATCCAAAATATAATAAACGAGGACCAATACCTGCTTACGAAATGATTAAGTTTTCCATCAACATCCATCGTGGTTGTTTTGGTGGTTGTAGTTTTTGTACCATTTCGGCACATCAAGGAAAATTTATTGCTTCTCGTAGTCAAGAATCTGTATTACGTGAAGTAGATATTGTTGCCAATATGCCAGATTTTAAAGGCTACTTATCTGATATTGGAGGACCAAGTGCCAACATGTATAAAATGAAAGGGAAAGTACAGTCTATATGTGACAAATGTGTTGCGCCTAGTTGTATTTCTCCAGTAATTTGTAGTAATTTAGACACCTCTCATAAGCCTTTAACACAATTATACCAGGCAGTAGATAAGCATCCAAAGGTAAAAAAATCCTTTATTGGTTCTGGAATTCGTCACGATATGTTGGTGCCAGAATTCAATAAAAACGCCGATCCAAAAGAGCTCGATGATTATACGGAAGAAGTGATGACCAAACACGTTTCTGGCCGACTTAAAGTAGCTCCTGAACATACGAGTGATCCCGTGTTGAAGTTGATGCGGAAACCATCGTTTAAATACTTCCATAAGTTTAAAGAACGTTTTGATAAAATCAATATTAAGAAAGGCTTGAAGCTTCAATTGATTCCTTATTTTATATCGAATCATCCAGCTTGTGAAGTTGAGGACATGGCAAACCTTGCTGCCGAAACTAAAGATATGGGTTTCCAGCTAGAACAGGTACAAGGGTTTACGCCAACACCTATGACAGTGGCCACAGTTATTTATTATAGTGGTTACCACCCATACACGCTTAAAAAAGTAAACACACCTATTACCCGAAAAGAAAAAGATGAACAGCATCGTTTTTTCTTTTGGTATAAGGATGAAAATAAAGCTTGGATAAAGAAGACACTGAATAAATTGGGTCGTGAAGATTTACTAAAAGTGCTACTTCCAGAAAACGATAAATGGCGTAAAAACAAACCTAAAGGTCACGCGAAAAACACATTCAATGATGCGGTGCCTTTTAATAAACGAAAGACAAAGGCGAGGTTTGAATCTAAGAAGAAGCGTAGATAATATCTCTAGTGCGCCTCCAACCAATTATCACCAATATCCATCTCAACATCTAAAGGCACATCGAGGGTGTATGCATTTTCCATTTCGGTTTTGATGAGTGTTTTCATCGCCTCGAGTTCAGGTTTATATACATCAAATACCAATTCATCATGCACTTGTAATAACATTTTCGATTTATAATTTCCAGATTGCAATTTGTCATAAATGTTAATCATAGCAATTTTAATGATATCAGCGGCGCTTCCTTGTATTGGTGCATTGACAGCATTTCGTTCAGCAGCTCCACGAACAATGGCGTTTCTAGAATTAATATCTTTTAGGTAACGTCTCCTGTCTAAAACGGTTTTTACATAACCATGGTCTCTTGCGAAATCGACTTGCTCACTCATATAAGCACGCAACTTTGGATAGGTTTCATAATAAGTATCAATAAGCTCTTTGGCTTCACCGCGTGATAAATCGGTTTGGTTACTCAATCCAAAAGCTGATACCCCATATATGATTCCAAAATTGACTGTTTTGGCATTGCTACGTTGTTCACGAGTAACGTCAGTAAGTGGGACGCCAAATACTTTTGAAGCGGTTGATGCATGAATATCTTCACCGTTCTTAAAGGCTTCAATCATAGTTTCTTCTTTACTCAAAGCGGCAATAATTCGTAATTCTATTTGAGAATAATCGGCAGCAAGCAAAGTGTACTCTTCATTTCTTGGCACAAAGGCTTTACGCACTTGTCGACCGCGTTCGGTACGAATAGGAATATTTTGTAAGTTAGGATTATTACTGCTCAAACGTCCCGTTGCGGCAACGGTTTGCATATAATCGGTATGAACGCGACCTGTAGTTTCTTCTACTTGAAGTGGCAGTGCATCCACATAGGTGCTTTTTAATTTTGCCAAACCACGATATTCTAAAATATTTCTAATAATGTCATGGTCCTTTGCTAAATAAGATAAAATATCTTCACCTGTTTTATATTGACCAGTTTTAGTCTTTTTAGGTTTGTCAACTAACTTTAGTTTTTCAAACAGAATGATCCCTAATTGTTTTGGTGAGGCAATATTAAATTCTTCACCTGCAACTTCATAAATTTTAGCAACCAAAGTTTCAATATCGGCATTTAGATCTTCAGATAAAGAGTTTAAAAAAGAGACATCTAAATTTATCCCTTCTAATTCCATAGTGGCAAGCACACGAAGTAGTGGCAATTCAATCTCATCAAAGAGTTTTTGAGTGTTGGCTTCGCCTAATTCTTTTTCAAAATGTTCTTTTAACTGAAGTGTAATATCAGCATCTTCAACAGCATATTCCGTTTGTTTAGCTAAAGGAACATCTCGCATTGATAATTGATTTTTTCCTTTTTTACCAATGAGATCTACAATAGAAATTGGCGTGTAGTTAAGATAGGTTTCTGCAAGGACATCCATATTATGTCGCATATCTGGATTAATCAAATAATGTGCTAACATGGTGTCAAAGAGGTTGCCTTTGACCTCAATATTATATTTGGCTAAGACTTTGATGTCGTACTTTAAATTCTGACCAATCTTTTCAATGTGTTCATTTTCAAAAAACGGTCGAAAGATTTCAACCAATTCTTGAGCTTCAGTTTTGTCTTCTGGAAATGGTACATAGAAGCCTTTACCAATTTCCCAAGAAAAAGCGACCCCAACCAACTCGGCCGTTAAGGGATTAAGTCCTGTGGTTTCAGTATCAAAACAAACAGCCGTTTGCTTCATCAGGTTTTTTACAAACAACTTGGTAGCCAAGCCTGGGGCTATACTCTGATAAAAATGCGAAGTGGTTTCGGCAGTTTTACGTGTAAATTCTGAAACGATTTCTGTTGCAGATTCATCGCCTCCACCAAATAAGGAAAACTGACCAGCTCCTGCAGATTTTTGTGCCTTAGGTGTTGTTTTTGACTTGTCTTCTGCGCTTTTAGTTTCAGGTGAATCTATTGTTTGGGTTTTAGGAGCTGTTGCTTCGGCAGAAAATGTTTTATTAAAATTATCAATTAAGCGTCTAAACTCCAATTCCTGAAAAATTTCAGTGACTTTTGGAATATCTGGATGGTCCAATTCAAAATCTTTAGCATTAAAAGTTACGGGCACATCCAGCATGATGGTGGCTAGTTTTTTAGAAAGTAAACCGAGTTCTTTTGCGCCTTCAACTTTCTCTTTCATTTTGCCTTTAAGCTCATGGGTGTTGGCTAACAAACCTTCCATACTACCATATGCCGCAATAAATTTTTTAGCTGTTTTTTCACCCACACCCGGTAACCCTGGTATGTTATCGCTTGAATCTCCCATCATGCCAAGAAAATCTATGACTTGTAAAGGGTCTGTAACTTCAAATTTCTTTTGTACTTCGGGAATGCCCCAAGTTTCATATCCGCCACCAAAAACAGGGCGATACATAAAAATATTTTCTGAAACCAATTGTGCAAAATCTTTATCTGGAGTTACCATAAATGTTTGATAACCCTCTTTCTCAGCTTGTTTAGCTAGTGTACCAATAACATCATCTGCTTCAAAACCTGCTTTTACCATTATTGGAATGTGCATGGCTTTTAAAATTTCTTGAATTATTGGGACGGCAATTTTAATGGCTTCTGGCGTTTCATCTCTATTGGCTTTGTAGGCCTCAAACATTTCTACGCGATCTACGCTGCCGCCTTTATCAAAACAAACCGCCAAATGATCTGGACGCTCTCGTTTAATGACGTCTAAGAGGGAGTTCATGAAACCCATAATTGCGGATGTGTCTAGGCCCTTAGAATTTATTCTTGGGTTTTTGATAAAAGCATAGTAACCACGAAAAATTAATGCGAAAGCATCAACTAAAAATACACGTTTATTATCTGACATTTGATATGATTTTGTAAGTATATTGTCCGTTCGAGCGCAGTCGAGAACTCTTTTTGTTGGTTAAAATTACCTCTCGACTGCGCTCGAGGAGAAAAAAGAGGACGATTTGAAATCATCAGATCGTCAATTTGCAAATTACAATATCTTTAAAAACAAAAGAACCACGTTTTAAAGAAAGTTATTAAAAAATCTCAACGTATTTTTGTGATATAAAGAAATAAAAGATGAGGAACTTTTCAATTGCTATTCATGGTGGGGCAGGAACTTTGGTAAAAGGACTAATGACACCGGAGCTAGAAGATCAATATAAACAAGCACTTAAAGAAGCACTTGATGCGGGCTATTACCTTATGGAAAATGGTGGTACTGCTTTGGATGCTGTAGAAGTCGCTGTAAAGACTTTGGAAGATACCCCTCTATTTAATGCAGGAAAAGGTGCTGTATTTACAGCCGAAGGCACGCATGAAATGGATGCCTCTATTATGGATGGTAAAACCTTAGAAGCTGGAGCAGTGAGTTTGGTTACTGGAATAAAAAACCCAGTGAGTTTGGCTCGTGATGTTATGGAAAATAGCTATCATGTGTTTCTGGCTGGCGAAGGGGCTATGCAATTTGCAAAAGGCCGTGGCTACGCATTGGAAGCTCCAGATTATTTTTATGATGAGGTGCGCTATCAACAATGGCAAGGTATTAAGGACAGCGATAATTTTCAACTGGATCATAGTGTAAAAAAAGATGGTAAATTTGGAACTGTTGGCGCCGTTGCTTGTGATCAGGAGGGTAATATTGCTGCTGCAACATCTACAGGAGGCATGACTAATAAAAAATGGGGGCGTGTTGGTGATTCACCAATGGTAGGTGCAGGCGTTTATGCCAATAATAAAACCTGTGCAGTAAGTTGTACTGGCAGTGGAGAATTTTTTATTCGTGGTGTTGTGGCTTATGATGTAGCCTGTTTAATGGAACATAAAAACATGTCTCTTGAAGACGCAGCTAATGAAGTCATACATAAACGGGTACTAGAAATAAATGGCGATGGGGGTTTAATAGCCATTGACACTAATGGCAATATTTCAATGCCATTTAATACTGAAGGCATGTATCGCGCAAGTAAGTCTTCGGTTGGAACTGAGGAGGTCTCTATTTATAAAAACTAACATCAAGTTCACTACATTACACGAATAATTGTTTTATAATCTATCTTAAAAATAAGATAACGATTGGCGTAGCATTCTTTTTTGAGTGATGAGAATAAAGAGCGCATAGTACAACCTTTAAGGAGCACTCATAAATAGATTTAAAATATAAAGATTAATGCACCCTTAGATAAATGGCGCTTCAATAGGCAATACTTTCACCTTCTTTTTACGAATATGAAAACGGTCACCATTAGATAAAATATGTGTTCTTAAATTGGTTAATGACATTGGAGTACCTTCCGATAAAACCTTATGCTTATTGTGTTTTAATTTTCGAGCGTCAAAAACTATGACCATCCCTGAGCCAATCACTTCAAGAATTTCATTTTTAATAATAAGTCCGGTATCTTCTGCCAAACCAATACCTACTAGTTGTGGAAATTGAGCAACAGCTTCAGTAACGCGACCAAAGCGACCACGACGTATAAAATGTGTATCGATAATGAGTTCAGGAATTAAACCTAAACCTTTATACATGGTTACTGCGCCTTTAATAAAAGCTTCTGAAGCACTTCCGCCAGCAATCATTTCATTAGACATCATCATAGCGCCAGCACTTGTTCCGGCAATAACAAAACCTTTTTCGTTAGTAAAACGTTTTTTCAAGATTTTATGTATCGTTGAACCACCTATGCGTTTTTTGATTTTTGATTGATCACCACCGGAGAACATCACACAGTTTGCAGCTTTAATTAAGGTGATAAATTCCGGCTTTTCAGAATCTTCTAAAGACCGAATGTCAAGAACATCAATATTGGTACATCCTAAAGTATTAAAAGCGTCGATATAATTTTGACCTACTTCAACAGGAATACTCGAAGCCGTTGGGATTACAACAATTTTAGCATCAATTCCTCCTGCCTCTCTAACCACATGTGATAAGATCCCTTCTTCAATATAATCTACAATATTGTAGTCGTCTTTAGTATAACCTTTATCTTCATTTCCTCCAATTGGAATTAGCGTGCCCTTAATCAACTTCATAAAATCCTAGTATTAATTCAATGGGCAAAAATAAACTAAATATTTAATAGAAAAATGTATATATTTATAATCTTTCATCTGAAATTTTTAAGGAATTATTTATTTCCAGATGGAACAGTTATCAGCGTATTCAATTACATATTAAAAATAATATGCAGTGAATAGCAAAAATTAAACCCACCACACATGAAGATAAGAGAAATAAACGCGATGAGGGGACCAAATTATTGGTCAGTACGACGACATAAATTAATTGTAATGGTGCTTGACCTTCAAGAAATGGAAGAGTTACCATCTAATAAAATTGATGGATTTCATGAGCGATTAAAAGCCATGTTTCCAAGTATGTATAGCCACCGATGTTCGGTAGGTGAAGCTGGTGGCTTTTTTCAACGTGTTGAAGAAGGAACCTGGATGGGGCATATTATTGAGCATATAGCATTAGAAATCCAAACCTTAGCAGGAATGGATACGGGATTTGGTAGAACACGCGGATATGGAGAAGAAGGTGTGTATAATGTGGTTTTTTCCTATATGGAAGAATCTGTTGGACGATTTGCAGCAAAATCTGCGGTACGAATTTGTGAAGCTTTAATTGCTGGTGAAGCTTATGATATGACTGAAGATATTCAGGAAATGCGTGAACTACGGGAAGCCGATAGGCTAGGACCAAGCACAGGATCTATTGTTGCAGAAGCCGAGGCAAGAGGAATTCCATGGATAAGATTGAATAAATATTCACTGTGTCAGTTGGGTTATGGCGCTAACCAAAAGCGTATACAAGCAACGGTAACTAGTGAAACGAGTAGTATTGGTGTTGAGCTGGCATGTGATAAAGAGGACACTAAGTATTTGTTAGAGCAAGCGGAAGTTGAAGTGCCTCGTGGTGATATTATTCGTCGTGAACGCAGTTTAGAAGAGGCCTGTGATTATGTTGGTTATCCTTTAGTGATTAAACCAATTGACGGTAATCATGGCCGAGGTATTACTGTGGATATTAAAAATTATAAGGATGCCGTAGTGGCTTTTCATCATGCCAAAGAGAGTTCACGTAGCGGAGCTATAATCGTTGAAAAATTCATAATAGGCGAAGATTATAGACTCTTGGTAATAAATAATGTTTTAGTAGCTGGTGCTATTAGAACACCTGCGCATGTTATTGGAGATGGTAAATCTACCATTCAAGAATTGATTGACAAAGTTAATAGTGACCCTCGTCGTGGGTTTGGTCATGAAAATGTATTGACTAAAATAACCACAAACGAATTAACTCAAACGATTATTAAAGATGCCGGATATACTTTAGAATCTGTAATAGCAGAAGGCGAACGCCTTATTTTAAAAGATACGGCGAATTTAAGTACTGGTGGTACAGCCGAAGATATTACAGATATCATCCATCCTGCTAATGTGAGTATGGCGGAGCGTATTTCGAAAATTATCGATTTGGATATTTGCGGCATAGATATTATGACTACCGACATTTCAAAACCATTATCTGAAACTGGAGGTGCTGTATTAGAAGTCAATGCTGGGCCAGGATTTAGAATGCATCTTGCACCAACGTCTGGATTACCGCGTAATGTTGCCGCTCCTGTAATTGATAAACTGTTCCCAACAAAAGGTGAAACAGGACGTATTCCAATAATTGCAACTTCTGGAACAAATGGAAAAACGACCACGACCAGATTGATTGCGCACATTGCAAAAATGAAAGGGTACCGTGTGGGCTATACCACAAGTGATGGTGTTTATATTCAAAACAGATTGCTCATGACGGGGGATTGTACTGGGCCTGCAAGTGCCGAATTTGTACTTAAAGATCCAACGGTGAATTTTGCCGTTTTAGAATGTGCAAGAGGCGGATTGTTGCGGGCTGGTCTCGGGTTTAAAAAATGCGACGTGGCAGTTGTAACTAATGTTGCTGCTGATCATTTGGGATTAAAGGGGATTCATACCGTAGAACAATTGGCGAAGGTCAAAGCGGTAGTGCCAGAAACTGTTTTACCTGATGGTTATGCCATCTTAAATGCGGATGATGACTTAGTATATGATATGCGTCGTAATGTAGATTGTAATGTTGCATTATTCTCTATGGACGAAAATAACCCAAGAATAAAAGCCTTACAACGTCTTAATGGTATTACTGCTGTCTATGAAAATGGATATGTTACCATTTGTAGAGGCGAATGGAAAATGCGCTTGATGAGGGCAGAAAATATTCCGTTAACCTATGGTGGCAAAGCTAAATTTATGATACAAAATGTACTTGGTGCAGTTTTAGCGGCACATGTACAAGGGATTAGCATAGAGGATATGAAGGCTGCTTTAGAAACCTTTATTCCTTCTGCTTCACAAACGCCAGGACGTTTGAATTTATTTAAATTCGAAAATTTTACAATCCTGTTAGATTATGCACATAATCCAGCAGGGATGAGAGCGCTTCAAAATTTTGTGGATGAGTTAGATGCCACAGTAAAAGTGGGTATTATTGCTGGAATAGGAGATAGACGTGTAGAAGATAATAATGAAATGGGAAGTATTGCTGC
>JAGSHF010000220.1 GCA_023954685.1 Flavobacteriaceae bacterium
ACTAGGGCATTGTTTTCTTTTAAAAACTGTGGTTTATAAACTTTTGGATTGCCTTCAAAGCTTTGTTGGTCAAAATCAACGGCGCGTATTCTGTATTGAATTCTATCAAAATCATGCGTAATAACGACGACGTAATTGTAAGAACGCATATCGGCTAAAAGCCTTACGAAACAACGCTCGTTAAATTTCACAAACTCTTTGGCCAGCGCACGTTTGTCTTGTTCTGAAATCGTTTCAAGATTATGTTTTATAAATGTATCTCCTGGAATACCTGAAATGTGTTCTTCAATAAGGGTGTCTTTATGGACTAAGAAATTAATATGATTAGGCGATAATAGATGTTCTAATTCTAAACCATAAATACGCGATGCATCGGCTTTTTTAATGTAAAGAAAAATATAATTATCGTTTAATATGTTTCTAACTTTTACACGAAAAGGTTTTGTGTTTCCAAAGGTGCAAAAATCGATGCTATCAATGTTTAAATAAGGTAAGATAGAGGTGCTACCGTCTGAGTGCAATATGGAATACATTTGTTTTAAACTGAGTTCTATTTCATCACGTTCGTGTTCCGCGAAATAGCAACTAATCCAAAGCGTATCATTTCCTTGATCATCAAATATTTCTACAGCGCCTTGAAAACGCAACAAGTCATCATAAAAGATGGGAATTTTTATATTCCGTCCTTGATCTGTTAAATAATTGAATAGCAATTCTGTGATAGGAAAAGCTGGTTTTTTCTTAGAAATTAACTTCTCGTCCATGACAATAATATGAAGCCATAAGGTAAATTATTATTGTCAATAATCCTATGCATGCATAGTAAATATTTTAAATGTAGTGATAAATTAAAAAACCACTCCGTTTAAGAAGTGGTTTTAGATTGTAATAGGCATTTAAATGAGGTCCAATACGTTCATTTTACTATCTATAAAATAATTAAAAGATAGTGTCGCGCATTGATCATATGATTTTACTTAATCATATCGTAACTACGCTTAATAAAGCTTGTTAACTCTTCTCCTTTTAGTAAGCCTTGTGATAGTCTCGCTAAGTCTAAACTTTGAGTGATTAAACGCTCACGTTTTTTCTTGGTTTTAGTGCTTAAAATTTCACCTACCAATTCAGAGTTTGTATTCACAATTACGTTATACATCTCAGGCATGTTACCCATACCAAACATACCGCCGCCGCCGCCGGTTTGTTGCATTTCTTTCATACGACGCATAAATTCTGGTTGCGTAATTATAAATGGATTAGCTGCGCTATCCATAGCTTCTAGCTGTACCATAAATTTATCTGAAGGAATGATTTCTTTCAATAACTCATCTAAAGTTTTCTTTTCGTCATCACTTAATTTAGAAATGGCAGTATCTTCTTTCTTTATTAAATTATCAATATGATCGCCATCAACACGTGCAAAAGAAATATTTTCTTTTGTAGTTTCTAACTTCTGAATTAAATGCGAAACGATAGGTGAATCTAATAGTAAAACTTCGTAACCTTTAGTTTTTGCAGCTTCAATATAGCTATGTTGCTCATCTTTATTCGATGCATAAAGAATAACAAGCTTATCATCTTTATCGGTTTGTTTTGCTTTGATTTTGTTGAATAACTCTTCGTAAGTGAAGTACTCCCCATCAACTGTAGGATATAACGCAAAAGCATCAGCTTTTTCAAAGAATTTTTCCTCAGAGAGCATACCATATTCAATTACGATTTTAATATCGTCCCATTTGGCTTCAAAATCTTCTCTACTATTATTAAACAATGATTTTAGCTTATCAGCAACTTTACGAGTGATATATGAAGAAATTTTCTTTACAGCACCATCGGCTTGTAAGTAAGATCGTGATACGTTTAACGGTATGTCTGGTGAATCAATAACACCACGCAACATAGTTAAAAACTCAGGAACAATTCCTTCCACATTATCGGTAACAAAAACTTGATTTTGGTACAATTGAATTTTATCCTTCTGTACGTTTAAGTCATTCGTCATTTTTGGGAAATATAAAATTCCCGTTAAATTAAATGGATAATCTACGTTTAAGTGAATGTTAAACAAAGGTTCTTCAAATTGCATTGGATACAATTCTCTGTAGAAGTCTTTATAATCTTGATCTTCTAAATCTGCCGGTGTTTTTGTCCAAGCAGGATTAGGATTGTTAATAATATCATCAACGGTAATTTGCTTATGAGGTTCAGTAGTTTCTTTACCATCTTTATCCGTTGTTGTTTTTGGTGTAAACTCAGGATCATTCACCTCCTTAGTTCCAAACTTAATTGGAATAGGCATAAACTTATTGTACTTATTCAATAATTCACGAATACGTGCTTCTTCTAAAAATTCTATTGAATCTTCTGCAATGTGAAGAATTATTTCAGTACCTCTTTCCGTTTTGTCTGAAGTTTCTAAAGTGAATTCAGGAGAACCATCACAAAGCCAATGGGCAGCGGGTTCGTCCTTGAAAGATTTGGTGATGATCTCTACTTTTTCTGCAACCATAAAGGCAGAGTAGAAACCAAGACCGAAGTGCCCAATAATTCCAGAATCTTTAGCAGAATCTTTATACTTGTCTAAAAACTCTTCAGCACCAGAAAAAGCCACTTGATTGATATACTTTTCAACTTCATCAGCTGTCATTCCTAATCCTTGATCCGTAATGTGCAGTTTCTTACCTTCTTTATCGATTTTTATTTCGATTTGCGGATTTCCGTATTCAGTTTTTGCATCGCCAATACTAGTTAAATGTTTCATCTTCAACGTTGCATCAGTAGCATTACTAATGAGCTCACGTAAAAAGATTTCATGATCACTGTATAAAAATTTCTTGATTAAAGGGAAGATGTTTTCAACTGAAACATTAATATTTCCTTTTGCCATAATTTAATTTATTAATATTCCCACAAAGGTGAGAACCTGATTAATTTTATTTTTATTAAAAGGATAAAGACAACAAAAATGCCAAGAATAAAAAAGTGACAAACTGACACCATGCATTTTGATCTAAAAAATGAATTAAGAATTAATTGTACTATATGAAAGTATACTATCTTTAGCATTAAAAAATTTAGGGGTGCAGTTGGATTATGATTATGTTATTATTGGCAGTGGCTTTGGTGGGTCAGTAAGTGCCTTACGACTTTCGGAAAAGGGTTATAAAGTTTTGATTATAGAAAAAGGAAGATGGTATGAAGGCAAGGATTTCCCTAAAACCAATTGGGATTTAAAAAAATGGATGTGGGCACCAAAAGCAAAACTTTACGGCTTTTTTAAAATGACATTTCTAAACCATGTTACTGTGCTTAGTGGAGTTGGAGTAGGTGGTGGCTCATTAACTTACGCTAATACCTTACCAATTCCGAAAACCGATTTTTATAAAACAGGGAGTTGGTCAAATTTGAGAAATTGGGAATTGGATCTTAAACCATTCTATAAAATTGCCTACAAAATGTTAGGGGCTACAGAAAACACTCAACTTTTTGAAGCTGATGAATTGATAAAAGATTTAGCCAATGATATTGGTAAAGAAGCTCATTTTGAAACCACTAAAGTTGCGGTATATTTTGGTGAACCTGGAAAAAAAGTATCGGATCCTTATTTTGAAGGAAAAGGACCTGATAGGACGGGTTGTATATATTGCGGCGCGTGCATGACAGGTTGTAGACATAATGCCAAAAACACATTGGATAAGAACTATCTCTATTTTGCACAGCAATTGGGCGCTAAAATTATTGCCGAAAAAGAGGTGATAGATGTATCAGTTTTGGGAAATATTGATGGATCTGAGGGCTACAAAGTGACTTTTAAAAAGAGTGTTGGTAAATCTAAGAAGGGAAGTGTGACCACAAAAGGTGTTATTTTTTCTGGAGGTGTTATGGGCACTGTGCCTTTGCTTTTAAAACTTAAAGAACAATCTTTACCTAATCTATCTGATGCGGTTGGAAAACAGATAAGAACCAATAACGAATCGTTATTGTTAATCACTTCAACTGAGGAGGAATCAAAAGATTATTCAAAAGGAATTGCTATTGGCTCCATTTTACATACAGATGAAAATACTCATTTAGAACCTGTCCGTTATGGTCAAGGTTCTAGTTTTTCTAAAGCGTTAACCGTACCTAGTGTACATCACAAATTTTTGCTTTTTAGATTATTTGGCATCGTTGGTCTATTTTTTAAACAGCCAGGACGGTTTATTAAAACTATATTTTCAAAAAATTATGCCAAACGGACTACTATTTTATTGTTTATGCAAACTTTGGACAGTACGCTGCAACTAAAGTTGGGTAAATTTACAAAAATGAAAACCGTTACTGAATCTGGACCAAAACCTAGTGCGTTTATACCCGAAGCAGTTTCGTTAGCCAATAAGGTTGCCGAAAAAATAAAGGGCATACCCTATGCCAATTTTACAGATTCTTTGTTTGGAGCGCCAACTACCGCGCATATATTAGGTGGCGCTGTGATGGCAGAAGATAAATCTAAAGGCGTATTGGATAAAAATAATAACGTTTTTGGCTACAAGAATATGATGGTTTGTGATGGCGCAATGATTTCGGCAAACCCTGGGGTGAATCCATCATTGTCAATAACAGCGATTACAGAACATGCCATGAGTAAGATTGATACCAAGTCAAAATAGCAATATAGTATTCAAATTTTGATAGCAAAAACCTTTGATGTAATTGCCTCGTGAGGACATAAAAGAGCCATTCCATTTGATAAGAAAAAGAATGGCTTTTTTTGCTAAAAATGACTCATATGTTCAGTCAGAAGGCATAGACTTAATCTTTTAATTTTTGTTCCGGTGCATTCACCGATGGGTTGTTTTTTACATGTTTCTCCATCCATTCATCTTGCTCCCACAACAAATGCATAACAGATTCTCGAGCTCTATAACCGTGACTTTCTTTTGGTAACATCACTAATCTTACAGGAGCTCCCAATCCCTTTAAAGCGTTAAAATAACGCTCACTCTGTAACGGGTAGGTCCCTGAATTGTTATCT
>JAGSHF010000207.1 GCA_023954685.1 Flavobacteriaceae bacterium
AATATGGCGATTCATTATTTTGATTGATTTTGATGGTATGTTATTAAAGACTGAACGTTTATCGATATGTTACAGTCATATAGCAAATCTATTGCATAGGATTCCCTTACTTTCATAAGTAAACGTTAAAAAAACTGACTGAATTGTTAAGGGTTTCATAAGTTTTAAAATTCTATTAAATGATTTTTTATGTATTTTTAATTTCTAATAGATATAATCTTATGCCTTACCATAGTTTTGAAGAATACAATATGCAAATTACAGATGATATGAAAAGACGTTTTGAACACATCATTAAAGATCTGGGCGAAGATATTTCAAGAGAAGGTTTGCAAAAAACACCCGAGCGCGCGGCTAAAGCTATGCAGTTTTTAACTCAAGGCTATGAACAGAACGCTGAAGAAATTTTAAAAAGTGCCATGTTTAAAGAAACTTACGATGAAATGGTGATTGTTAAAGATATTGAAGTGTATTCATTATGTGAACACCATATGTTGCCTTTTTTCGGTAAAGCACATGTTGCCTATATTCCAAATGGTCATATTGTAGGTTTAAGTAAAATTCCGAGAGTCATCGATGTTTTCGCGAGACGTTTACAAGTACAAGAGCGGCTTACAGAACAAATTTTAGAATGTTTAGATAACACTTTAAAGCCTCAAGGAGTCGCTGTAGTAATTGAAGCTTCTCATATGTGTATGATGATGCGTGGTGTGCAGAAGCAAAGTTCCGTAACAACCACTTCTGGTTTTAAAGGTGCTTTTAAAAATATAGAAACTCGAACTGAGTTTTTGAAACTGATTAGTGAACGACTTTCTTAGTGTATTAATGTAACAATAATTTTGGTACATTTCTTGTTATACATTAAGAAACAACACATACAATATGAATTTTGAAAACCTTGGAAAATATAAAATGCTTGCTTTAAGTATTTTATTTGATATTATTAGTTTTATCACATTTATCGACATTATTTGGGCGCCAATATCGGCGTATTTAATGACAAAAATGTATAAAGGTAAAACGGGAAAAGTTGCCGGTGTTTTTTCTTTTATTGAAGAGTTAGTTCCTGGTATGGATATTATTCCCACGTTCACCATTACTTGGTTTATTACACATGTATTTAATAATGTCACTGAAAAAGAAAAAATAATAGAAGTAGAGCAGATATAAAAAAAAAGGGGCACTATAAAGACGCCCCTTTTTTTTTATTTTAGAATAATCTGTTATTACAAGCTATACGTGAGTCCGAAATTAAAATTTCTTCCAATGTTATAAATATTATCGGTTTTGAGACGAGACAAATGATTGATATATTTTATGTCGGCTAAATTATTACCAGATAAAGTCACTCGTAATGGATTATTAAATGCATCAACTGTAAAGGCTAAACCTACACTTAATAAACTGTACCCTTCAGAAGTGGTTTCAAATTGACTTACATTATTTTGATCGAATGCTGTACTAAGTTTTATAAATGCATTCATAGCCTGGAAAGTAGTAGTGTCAAATTCCACTCTTATAGTATTATTCCATGTGTTGGCAGGAATAAGAGGTAAATAATCGTCGTTGTTTTGTTTACCAATTACGGTCTCAAAACTACTCTCAAAATGCAACCAATCTAAAGGATGTGGGTGAAAATGTAATCCAAATTCACCACCGTATAAATTCGCGTCATCTTGCTGATAAAGATAGACTGGCTGTTCATCTATGATGGATCCATCTGGTGACAAATAGATGTAGTTCTTAATGGTATTATAAAACCCATTTGCAAATACTTCAATATGTTCGTTTTTAAATTCTAGTGCTAAATCAATTTGAATATTTTGTTCGTTATCTAAGTCAGGATTGCCAATCTCATAACGATTTGTGCCTTCATGAGATCCATCTGAAGTTAACTCGGCCAAATTTGGAGCTCTATAACCGCTGGCTAAGTTTAAACGAGTGGTTATGTTGCTAAAGAGATTTGTTTTAGCCCCTATTGCACCGTTAAAACTGTTGAAATTTCGTTGTAAACCACCAATAACGTTGATGTTTCGATTGTCAAATCTTGCACCGAGTTGAACATCTACAGTTTCAAAATGTATATGTGAAGTCGCTAAAATTCCAAAATCATTAGTTGTTGCATCAGGAATTAACTGTTCTTCGCCATAATTACCATTTTGTTGATTCATACCTTGAATACCAACAATTGTTTCAAACTTCCCCAATTTTGGTAAGTTATATTTAACATCATAGTTGAAGGTTTTAAGCTTCATATGAAGCGCAGGTTCAAGATCTTCTTCTTCTTCTTCTTCTTCTTCATGATCATCATCATCGTCATCATCGTCGTCGTGATCATCCTCATGATGATGATCTTCAAATTCTTTCCGATCATTATAAATAAAGCCAAGACTAACATCAAGGCTTGATTCATTTAAAAACCAAGTTGATTTTGAGCTAAACACATGATTATTTATACGCTGATTTGGAAGCATTGGTGTTTTTTCTAATTCTTGTACTCCAATGCCATCGGGTAAACCAAGTTGTGACGCATTTAAATTATATCTAAATTCAGTTTTAAAATTTGAAATTTGATAGCCTATGCCAGCTTTAAAATCTTGCTCTCTAAAGCGTGTGTTTGTCACGCGATAATCTTGAGTTTTATAATCGGAGTGTTCAGCTAGACTTCCTCTAAATATAAATTTAAATTCAGAAGCAGATGCCTTATATCCTAAATTTGTGCTATAGCCTTGAGTGTTGGTGTAATAATTCACATTAGCATCACCACTACTTGTATTTTCATTTGCAAAACGTTCTGGATTGATATATAAAACTCCCCCAAGAGCGTCACTTCCATAAAGTAAAGACGCTGGCCCTTTGATAACTTCTATACTCTCAATTCCTGCATCATTTAATCCTAAACCATGTTCTCCTCCAAATTGCTGATTTTCCAAACGAATACCTTGCGTGTAAACTAAGACGCGATTACTACTTAGGCCCCTAATAACCGGCTTTCCTATACTTATACCTGTCGAAACGCTTTCAACACCAGGAATAGAAGTGATGCCTTCGGCCAGAGTTGTAGCTCCGCTAGCTTTGAGCTCAGAAATCTTCTTTTGTTCAACTTTCATCACATTTTCACTTTGAAGCTTATGAAAAGGTGTAGAAATAATAACTTCTTCCATTTCAATAGCTGAAGTACTCAGCGTATTATCATATATCATGGAATGGTGTATATCTATTTGAGCTGAATGAGTTTCATAACCTATTGACGAAATAATGATTTTAAAAGATCCAGAAGGGATATTATTAATTTCATAATTTCCAGATTCATCGGTACTAGACCCTTTTTCTAGTTCAGGAAAATATACCGAAGCATAAACTAAAGATTCGCCACTGGTTTTATCTGTTATTGTACCGCTAATGGTATGTTGTGCGTATAGAGATGAGATTGCTAAGAATAGCAATGCATTAATAAAGTATTTCATTTTTATTTATAATTTAATTATTGATTTGTGTAGAATCGAAAATTAAATTATTGAAGGAGGACCTCGTAATGAAGTTTGAAGTTTCTGAAAATCATTAATAAAATGATATTGAGAAGCGATGGTGTCTTTGATGTATTCTAGACTCGTTATTTCATAGTCAGGTGTGATTATGGTATATGTTGTGCTTAATTTAAACTTGTAAAACTCACAGTCAAGATCAAACTCATGATAATGTAATGTTTGGGGATACTCACAAACCTCATGCAAATGTTCTTCAAAAATATGTGAAAACTTTACTGCAGAAGGTGTAAGCAGCGCAACAACCAAAAGCAACAAGCTGATTTTAAAAACAATATGTGATTTTAATGTTTCCACTATTAATCTATAAACCGTTTAAGACCGAATCGTCTTAGCATCTTTTTTTCAAACTCCCAAAAGAAGTTGAACTGACCAAAAAGCCATCCAAAAATAACTAATAAAATCTGATAAACAATTAGTCCAATGATAATAAATAAAACCCAATAAAGCACTGGGTTTAAGTTTTCTTTAGTAATTCCTAACAATTTAATGATTGGTCTTCCAATAAACACACTAGAACTGCCCGTAATTGCAAAAACTAGAAACACTCTTATCATCTCCCATTTATAAGTTAACACCCATTTTTTTTCTAATAACTTAAATAAGAAAAGTGTAAATTTTAATAAAATAAAAGCAATGATAAGCGTTGACCCAACTTGCATTACTATGCTAGTATTGAAAAATAATTTGGATAATCTAAAGGAAGAAAATAACAAGCCAATGAGGCCTAAAAGCGGAAACAATAATTGCCAATTTTGTTCAATTTGCCAACGCTTTTTAAATTTTTGCATGTGCTAACGTGTTTTTTAACATTGCAAATATAAAACCTTAGAATTAAATACTTGGTACAATTCCCCCTAACTGTTGGTTATATTCTAACTGAAAATATACGAAGTAGTAATATAACTTGTAATTTACATCATACCCATAATCTATATGGTGCTGATAATCAATCATAGCTTCGTATAATAGTGGGTCAAATTGGTTTGGATTAAGTACACGATTGTTCCAAGCTGTCACCCATAATCTGTTTCTATTTTCTAAATATTGCTGTGTATAGAATCCTTCAGGCTTAGCTCTGCCAATTAGCCAATTATTAAAACCCGGTTCAATAATAAGAATTTCATACTCTAACTCATCATTAGCTATCCTTACCGTATCTTGAGCCATAATGGCAACCTCTTTATTTTTAATGCCATGTGTGTCTTTGGTCGTATGACAACTAAAGATAATAAAGACAAGACAGACGGTTAAATAAAGAGATTTCATGATGAAAACGTTTTCTGCATAAATTTACAAAAAACGTATGTAACCAAAATTGTTACATAGGCATTTAACAAAAGTTTAAAGCCAAACAACTTGTCTGACTTTAAACCAATGTAAGCATTAAATTGTGAAGTTAGCTATTAAAAAGCCCACCTAGTAGGCCGCCAAGGCCGCCTTTCTTTTTACCACTATCTAATACCATCCCTGCAACATCATCAATAATACTGCCATCACCATTAGCATCTAACATAGCATTTAAAAAACTTTGTTCTTGTTCTTGCGAATTTCCGCCTAATAAGCCGCCTAGCAAGCCTTCTATTCCTGTTGAACTGTTAATATTTTGCTGTCGCGATTGTTTTCCTAGCAGGCCCAAAAGGAGAGGCGCAGCAATTTTGAGTATTTGTGCAATACTTCCAGTATCCATACCTGATTTTTGACCTAAAGCAGCTTCAACGTTAGGTTGTTTATTGCCGAGAATGTG
>JAGSHF010000223.1 GCA_023954685.1 Flavobacteriaceae bacterium
GACCATGCCTTGTGGATTTCTATGTCCGTAAGAATAAATGGCTTTTTTAGCATTTCTGTCTTTTACAAAAGGGTTGTCAACCGGAATGCGACCATCGTCATGCAAACGGTAAACTTTTCCGCAATCCCGCTCAATATTTTGGGGGTTAACATCACGATTACCTCTATCTCCGATTGAAAAATAAAGAAAGCCATCATTGTCAAATTCTATTCTTGAACCAAAATGCTGACCTTTTTTGCTATTAGGACCCGCTTTGTAGAGTACTTTTTTGTCTACTGCAGTGTTATTCTCAATTTTAAAACGCATAATAGCCGTGTTAGCACCTTTACCTTTTCCATCAGCTGACGCATATGATATATATATCCAACCGTTCTCATTATAATTTGGGTGGAGTTCAATATCCATTAAACCACCTTGACCTTGAACAGTTATTTCAGGAAGGTCTGCAATCTCGGTAAGCTTTCCATTTTTAGAATGAAACAGTTTGCCTTCTTTTTCAGTGATAAGCATTTCATCATTAGAGAGAAAAACAAAGCCCCATGGAATTTCAATATTTGGCACTACGACTTCATGTGAATGTTCTAAATTTATGGGGTTTTTATCTTGTGCGCAGGCAGTTGTACACAGCACAAATAGTAATGAAAATTGGATATATATATTTCTCATGGCGTAAATAAAAAATGAAATCACAAATTACGTAATAATATTGTTTGTTTTTAAAGAAAAACTATATATTTGCACCTCGATTTTTTGAGTAGTATTATTTAAGAAATCCAAGATAACCAATTCGGGGTGTAGCGTAGCCCGGTTATCGCGCCGCGTTTGGGACGCGGAGGTCGCAGGTTCGAATCCTGCCACCCCGACAAATAAAAAAAGAGAAGTTCTCGTAGAAAATGTATTTTCTTAAGAGAACTTTTTTTTATTTAGTTACAATTGTTTCAATGCATTAATTTGCAACATCTTTGAATAATTCAATCAAGTCTACCCTATTTATCGGCCCATAATAAATAGCAACCTTCTTATATATTGATTTCTTTATTAGGAAACAGAAGGAAGTTGAAGCTCGTGAGCAGTGAAGAATGCCCTAATTCTTTATCAATACCTTAAAATCTGTATTTGAAATTAAGTCTACCATAAATATGGCGTGCATTTTTGTTGACTTTACCAAAGGTGAAAACATTATCAAAACCTGCCGAGTACCTTTTGCCCGTTAGAAAAATACCGTGTGACATTGAAGTGTAAAAATAACTTAGCTCATTGACAGCATGTTCAAAGTTATTACCAAATAAATTGCCTTGAGCAGTGCCATTAAATGCTGATAAGGTCGCAGAAAAAGTACTCTTAAAATAAAGTTCTTTAGCGTTATCAGGAGCAATTAATCCATTGTTAAATCCACTAGAGTTGTTTAAATTAAGAAATTTGCCAATACGAAAACCTACAGTTGGTGTGGCATCAATATATAAATTCCCCAATCTTGTCTGGCCCATTGCAAAGACATCAAATGTTGTGGCTTCTGGAAAAAAATCATGCGCAACTAATAAATTAATATTAATAATGGCTTGATTGGGAATTTGGAATTCCCATCCTTTTAAAGGGTGACTATCAGGTAATTTATCGTGAAGCCAATCTTGAATATCTTTTGCATATGATGATGGTCCCATAACACCTAATAGAAATTTAAGTTTTATAAATGAGCTATTAAAAGTATATGTGGATTCTAATGTGCCAAATAGCAAGCCAGCAAATGGCCTTTCAAACGGTAGTTGGTCAATAGGTATATCATCAAAATCAAGATTGTATCGCGTTGGCGTGTATCCCTCTGATTTTATTCCAAAAGCTATGAAATGGTTTTCTTTTTTTGAAAAAAGCTTTTCTAATCCCAAAAATTTATCCGGTTTAACATAAAAATTAAAACCAATACCATAAGTGTAATAACGATCAAAATTCTCCCATAGACCTAAGGCATCATTATCTGTAGAGATACTCAATGCATACTTGTAGGCCGATTTGTTTTGAGATGTTAATGAATTACTGTTGAAGAAAAATGTAATACAAATTAGCAATACATTAATTTTCGATTGTTTATTTCTTTTCATAGCATAGAACAAAAATACATTATTTTCAAAATGAGTGCTTCCATTTTCAAAATTTTGATATTAATTTTTTTGTTACAAAAAGTTCAAAATTAGGAATGCTCGGGTATTATCTTTTTGATATCATTAATATTCAATAACTTTATAATATTATTTTTAACTATTATAGTTGTTATGTCAAGACTCTCAATTACTTTTTATGGAACGCGCGGATCAATACCGGTTTGTGACCCAAATTTTCAAGAATTTGGCGGAAACACGACCTGTATTGCTTTTTATAGACAAAGTAAAAACCGAATAAGTATTTTGGATGCAGGTACAGGTATTAGAGCCTTAGGAAAACTTATTAAAAAGGATTTTCCTGAGCAACATGATATATCCATAGTTTTTACACATTTTCATTGGGATCATATCCAAGGCTTGCCATTTTTTGATCCAGCATATAATCCCAATCGGGTTATTAATATAGCTGCGTTGGGCGAAGGAGGTAAGTTTACCGATCTTAGGAGGATTTTTAAAAACCTTATGTTGGAAGAATATTTCCCAATACAGCTTGAGGATATGGGAGCAAAATTTAATTTTGACTATAGAGAAACTAGCTTTTTTAAGGATAATGGAGCCGTTATCAAAACAATTAAACAAAATCATCCCGGAGGTTCATTTGGTTATCGTGTGGAAGTCGATGGATGTGTCGTCGTAGTTTGTACCGATATAGAACATGGAGAGGTTGTAAATGAAGATATTGTGGCTTTTGCCCAAAATGCAGATCTCTTAATTCATGAAGCTCAATATACGGATGAGGAGTTGATTAACCATAGAGGCTGGGGGCATAGTAGTTTTAATCAAGCTATTGAAGTTGCAGAACGGGCGGGTGTAAAACAGTTAGTAATGACGCATCACGACCCAGATCATGATGATAAATTTTTAAAAGATATCGAGAAGCAATGTCAGGCTAGATTTCAAAATTGCTCACTTGCACGTGAAGGTATGACCATTGAGATTTAAATCATTACGCTTTACATTTGAAATGAAGAAATTTAAAAATAAAAATATAAACAGATTAATTATTGTCATCACAATATTATTCGGTCTCATTCTTTTTCTTAACATCATTATTGAGTCCATATTAAAAAAAGCCGTAAAAACAGAACTTGATTCAATGAGCCAGGAAAGCGAGTATGTTTTGGGTATTAAAGATTTGGATGTTAATATTTTTCTAGGGAATATTTCAATAATAGGCGTTTATGCGAAGCCAACGGCATCACTTTTTAAATCATTTGCTGAAGGAGAAACAAATAGAGATGTTCTTAAACAAGTGGTTATTTCTCAAATATCACTCTCTGGTTTAGAACTTATTGATTTTTTTATTAATAAAGAATTATTAATAGATAGGATTGAGATTGAATCCTTGTATTATGACTTTTTTCGTCCAGAAAAGAAGTATCAAATTACTGCTATAAAAGATGATTATGAGGCTTCATTTTCATTAGATTCAATTCGCATACCTGGGATTGATAAAATAGATCTTACGGCAATGCAAATTGCAAACTATGGCATACATGTCATTGATGCCTCTAGCATGGATACACTGTCCTTGTACCAAGGGAAGGAGCTCTTATTTAGCGGTTTAAGTATGAATCAAAATAATGGAGAGAATGGATATTTTAATTTTGATACTTCAAAATTAGAACTCCAATTAAAACAACAGGAATTTAATCTTCAAAATGAATTATATGCGGTTTCGTTTGGAGAATTACATTACGAAATATATAATAAAGAAATTAGATTAATCGATTTTCAATTACAACCTATATTAAGTCAAATTGAGTTTTCTTCGAGATTTAATAGGGTTTATCTTAGAAATGAATGTAAAATTGACACGTTAATTATGACAGGTATAGACTCAAATGCCTTATTTGATTCTGGAATTATTAGTATAGATCATATTGATATTAACGGATTATTGGCTAAGACTTTTATGGATAAAAGTAAGCCCTGGGATATGGATAGGATGACAAAGATGCCTCAAGAATTTTTGGCAAACATGGGTCAACCTCTACATGTTAATGGCGTAACAATAAATAATTCAAGTTTCTATTATTCTGAGAAATTAGCAAATACGAATGACCTTGTGAAATTTCATTTTGAAAATTTGAAAGGTGAAATAAATAATATTACCTCTATTGGTGATAGTCTTAATAGAAAAAAGAACTTGGATCTAAAATTAAATGCCAGTTTTTTAAATATCCTTCCTGTAGCAATTCAGGTTGATATGCCTTATAAAACAGATTCATTTTATGTGTCTGGAAGCACAAAAAACACTGCTGACTTTACTCATCTTAACCCAATAATTTTTCCAGCTCTAGGAATGAAATTTGAAAATGGCACATTAGATGGTGTGCAATTCAATTTTAAAGGAAATTCTAAAGAATCAGAGGGAGAATTAACCATGCTATTTGAAGATTTAGAAGTAGAAATATTCAAGAAAAATTTATCAGAAAACAAAAAAGTGTCATGGATAGCAAATGCGTTTATGAAAAGGTCTAACCCAAATAAAAATGGGCGAACCGTAACCGCAGATATTAATTTTGAAAGGCTCAAATATAAGCAGTTTGCCAATTATATATGGAAATCTATCCAATCGGGAGTTGTCAATTCAATCATGCCTTTTGGAAAACGTAGGAAAACGAAA
>JAGSHF010000027.1 GCA_023954685.1 Flavobacteriaceae bacterium
TTCAAACCGCATCCATTAATATCTCGTGCTCTTATTGTATGATCTCCTGGAGATACATTTTTAAAAACACCACTAGTTTGCCAAGGTCCATTATCAAGGCTAAACTCATAATTGCCAATACCTGTTGCAGTAGCCTCAATTATTGCATCACTTGAAAAGGCTTCTGTTTTAACGTCAGCAAGTAATTGTGGTGGTTCACTTTCAATAACAACAGTTGTATCTATGTTATTGCAACCGGTAGCTATATTAGTTGCCGAAACATAATAATTTCCTGCTGTTAATGCTAAATAACTAGAGTTGTTAGCTCCTGGAATTATAATACCATCTTGACGCCATTCAAACGTATAAGAAACATCTGATAACCCCGTATCTATCAAAGGGGCGCCTACAACTTCCGTTCCATTAGTATTCAAACATAACACATATTGGTCGTCCAAATCAAAAATGGGTAATAAATCTACTTTAAGAACTAATTCTGTGACATCATAACACAAGTTACTTCCTGTGTTAATATTGCTTACTCTAGCAAATATAGTTTCTGGATTATTGGTGTTTTCATACATCAACGGAATGGCATTCACACCTGAATCTGCATCTGAAAAATTTTGATAATAACTCACTTCATAAATTAGTGGGTTTTGTCCGTTTAAAACTTCCGCATCACGAGTCGATAAATCGAATTGTGCATAACCATCATTGTCCTCATAATAATCACATATAACGAATCGCTGCATATTTTGGTTAGCATTAGCATCCTCTTGAACTTCTATGAAAAAACTTTGCTCAGTAACAAAACATCCCGTAGTAGTATTTAAAAGATTTACAAATATTTCTTGACGATTACTAATTGTGTTTGTAAATGGGCTTGCTAAAGGCGCATTTCCAGTATCTGCATCTGATTGTGATTGATGATAAGTCACCTGAAATATAGTGCTATCTTGACCATTGAGCACTTCCGTTGTTTTGCTTTCCAAATCAAAATCATAAAAACCATCAGTATTATCTTCACATTCCACCAAATCTGAAACGACCATGGAATCAGGTAGTGGATCTACAAGAAGATCAAAATCAACAACTACAAAACAATTGGTAATATCATTGGTTACTCTAACATAAACGGTTTGAGGATTTACTGTATTTGAAAAGGCATTAGGTACTGTGATTTCATCTAATCCTAAATTTGCATCATTTTCACTTATATAATAGGTTGGTGTTACTCCAATTTCGCCATTAAGAATGTAAGTTTCATTTAACGTAAGATCAAAAATTTCCTGTTCATCACCTGGATTATTGTCATCACATAGCGTTAAGTTAACTGGATCATTATTGGACTGCGGTAATGGGTTTACAATAAGTTCTAAAGTTGTAGTACTATAACATCCGGTTGCGTCACTTTGAGCTCTTATATATATAATTTCATTATTAACCGTGTTTTCATAAGGACTTGAAATAGCATTCGTGTCATTATCAGCATCCATTTGATTCAGATAATAGGTTAAAGTCATCCCTGTTTGACTTCCCAAAATTTCATTGGTTTTATCTTCTAAATTAAAAATTTCTCTTTCATCTCCAGTATTATTGTCATCACAAAGTTCCAATGGAGAAGGATCTATGATCATAGGGTTGGTATAAATGGTAATGACAAAGTTTACAGTAGATACTTGACATTGGGAGGTGTTATTTACAACCCTAACAAATACTGTCAGTATGCTCAAATTTGTTGTATAAGGGCTTATAAGCGGCATATTCCCTGAATCAGCATCGCTTTGTGACTCATGATAAGTAACCGTGAAATCTCCTGAATTTTGAGACCCTAACACTTCAGCATCAAATTGATTGAGATCAATTGTGGCTAATCCGGCAGTATCGCTACAAAAATTAGTATCTGCCACTGGATTCTCCTCTGGAATAGGGTTAACAGTCAACGTGATGTGTTCTCCCAGCGCATAACAGGCATTGTTAATATCACTATCTACACGTACTATTATTTTTTGTATGTTAGGTGAAATTTCATTTCTATGATTACTAATATCTGGTATGTTATTAGTTTCCGCTAATGCATCAGTTATACTTTCATAATAGGTAATTGTGTATTGTCCTGATGGTAAAATTGCAGAAATTTGAGCATCTGCATCACTAAAATCGAACGTTGCAATTCCATTTCTATAGTCTCCATCTATTAAATCATTATCACATTCATCATAATTTAATTGAAATGTTGCTGGAATTTGTGATGCTGTGACATACAGGTACAATTCTGCCGTTCTAAAACATCCGTCGATTGATTCAATTCTAATGAATAATAAATCAGGGGATGCAGAAGGGTCTATATTGGTGTAATTTGTTGTATTCGTTATTGGGCTCGAATTGTTTTGAGCATCATTTAAATTTGTATGATAAGTAAACACTTCGTTTAAATGATTTCCAGAAACAAGTGCATTTGCTTCGGTAAGATTAAACTCTGAATAGCCATCAAAATCATCATCACATTGAAATAAATCTACAACCGTTAGTACCACCGGCAATTGATTCACAACCAAATCAATCGTTGCTGTTTCGTGACAAATATCCGGACGATCTACATTTTCTACACGAACTATCAATTCCTGCGTATTTGCCGTAGTATTGATATATAGTAAAGGTAAGGGGCTTGTATTATTATCCGCATCTGATTGATTAAGATGATACGTAACATCAAATTGTGTAGGGTCTTGACTGGCAAGTACCAAAGGCGTCATACTATTCAAATCAAATTCAACAAACCCATTAGTATCGTCACCATCATCGTCATTATCACATAACACATAAGTTTGCGCATTTGCTTCTGCTTGATCAAATACTGCAAGTAAAAAACTATCTACTTCATTACAATTAGGGTTTAAATTACTTTCAATCCTAATAAATATTTCTTCCTGCTGGTATGCCACAGGATTGGTATAGGGAGAAGCCAATGGATTTGCACGATTATCTGCATCCAATTGGCTGCCATGAAATGTTACAGTAAAATCTGCAGCACTCTGACCGCCTAATACTGTTCCTGCAAGCACATTTAATTCTAGCGTCCAAAACCCGTCATTGTTAGTATCACAAATAAAATAATCGTTTATTGGATTTAATATTGGGTTTGGTGCGAATTCAATAACAATACTATCTGTTGCTGTACACGTTGATGAAAACACCACTTCAACCGTATATTCACCATTTGTAATAACATCTAATGTTGCATCATTTTCTCCAGAAATTACAACACCGTTTCTATACCATGTATGCGCCCCAGTGGCTATTGGAATTAAAGTGTCTAAAGTAATAACATCTCCAGTACAAGCTGAATTACCTCCACCAATTGTTAAATCATCACCTAAGTCTAAACCAATATTAAAACTTCCAGCTTCCAAAAATATCGCCGAATCAAAAAGTTCATCCTCTTGATCTGCTACTACCAATTTTATTTCGTATGCTGTATTTGGAACGACATTAGCATTTGCTGTTAAGACTTTGGTTCTCCCGTTGTAATTAGTCTGTGGCAAATCATAACCTTCAAAATATTCCGGATTAGCAGTACAAACTCCTGAATTATTAATATTCGTTACACTTACAGGAGAATTATCTGGCAAAAGTGCTAAATTAGTATAAGTAGTGGTCCCAACTTCGCGCAATAAAAATGCAAATCCATCAGAGTACAAGCATTCATAATGTTCAATTAAATCATACTCTTCTGAGGCCATCAAAAATCTAAAACTAATAGTATCTGCAATTGGCACAAATGTGAATTTAATAAAAGTTGCATCATAAGTATCTGGTATAACCCCTAGATCAGCAAGTGCTGCTTCTAAATCCGCATCGCCACCTAACATGTTATCATTACTAATGCCACTAATTATCTCTGTATTCCCTGCTTGATGCGCGCGTCCGGTAGTAAGTATAATGCCCTCTTCAAATGGAAAAACACTTCCTACAGGGGCTTTAAAATAGCCATAACTCTTAACATTGATGTCTGTGGGTTGGCCGCTCACTTGGTATGAAAAATCACTTACGGTGGTACAAGTACTTGAAATTAGTACATTTTCAATAAGCGCTTCCGGCCCAAAAACAGACTCTGGATCTGCACTATTATTTACATTAATAATTTGTGCAACAGAAGGTAAAGTCCCAATTAAGAAAGCTATTATGTATATATTTTTTATCAAAATAAAATAAGTGATTGTTTCCAAATATATATATAACTCCTCTTTTCTTTTGTTATTTTTGCAACAAATTAGATGTAATGAAAAAAATATCGGTTTCGATACAAGAAACGAGCAACCCGACAATAATAAAATTTGAAGCTGACCAATTCTTAACACAGTACGAAAGCTTCGAATTTAATAATATTGATGACGCAAAAGCGTCACCATTGGCACAACAATTATTTTATTTACCATTTGTAAAAAAAATCTACATTTCGGGAAATTTTGTTGCCATTGAACGTTATGATATCGTCGCATGGTCTGATGTTCAAGAAGAGGTAAAACTTCAAATTGAAGCTTATCTTAATTCTGGAGAGCTTGTAGTTGAGTCCTCCCCCGAACGAATAAAAACACCGGTTACAGTTTATGCTGAAAGCACTCCAAACCCTGGTGTTATGAAATTTGTAGCTAATAAAAACTTGGTGCCTGCAACTTTTGAGTATATTTCAATTGATGAAACTAAATCATCTCCGTTTGCTGCTAAATTATTTCATTTCCCTTTCGTGAAAAGTGTTTTCATAGATAAAAATTACGTCTCAATAACAAAATATGACGTTGCCGAATGGAATGACATTACAATGGAACTGCGCGAATTTATACGTGGATATATAGAAAATGGGAACCCAATTGTTACGGCTGATGCTCCTGAGGTAAAAGCGAACTCAGAAAGTGCTAAAGAAGAAAATTTCGAGGCATTAGACGACATTTCAAAAGAAATCGTAAATATTTTAGAAGAATATATTAGGCCAGCAGTAGCAAGTGATGGTGGTAATATTCAGTTTGATTCTTATGATCCGGAAACAAAAAAGGTGAAAGTTATTCTTCAAGGCGCATGTAGTGGCTGTCCATCTTCAACCTTCACATTAAAAAATGGTATTGAAAATATGCTAAAAGAAATGTTGAAAGATAAGGTTGAAATTGTTGAGGCCATTAATGGTTAGTGTGCAATAATAATTAGATTATATTAAAGCTTTAAGTTATCGCATTAATAGCAATGACTCAAGTATTCCTAGAATCTGACAATAGTTAAAAAGAGGACTCAATTTTAGTAATAAACATTCTTTAATCTATAAAAACCTTCCGACATACTGGTCCTTTTTTTTAAGCAATTTTGTATTTTTGGTTCCATGCTAAAACACCTTCCACTTTATGTTCTTCTTATCACAGCAATTTTTGGGTGTAAGAAAAAACCGGATACACAGATGAAACATCAATATACAAATGCTTTAATAAATGAAACGAGTCCTTATTTATTGCAGCATGCACATAATCCTGTAGATTGGAATCCATGGAACGAAAATGTTTTAGCTAAAGCTAAAGAAGAAAACAAACTACTCCTCATTAGTGTTGGTTATGCAGCTTGTCATTGGTGTCATGTAATGGAGCGTGAAAGTTTTGAAGATTCTATTGTCGCTTCTATAATGAATGCTAATTTTATTAATATAAAGGTCGATAGAGAAGAACGTCCTGATGTAGATCAAGTATACATGAATGCCGTTCAATTGATGACTGGTAGTGGTGGCTGGCCATTAAATGTAATTGCTTTACCCGATGGAAGACCTGTTTGGGGAGGTACTTATTTTAAGAAAGAACAATGGGTCAATGCACTTGAACAAGTATCTGAATTATATAATAGAACCCCAGAAAAGCTTCATGATTATGCGGCTAAATTAGAGGAAGGCATTAAAGCTTTAGATGTTGTAAACTTAAATACTTCTGAAATCAACTTTACACTAGATGATGTTCAAAGTGCCGTCGATACATGGTCGAGCAATTTTGATAATACTTTGGGTGGTCTCAATAGAGCTCCAAAATTCATGATGCCAAATAACTTGCATTTTTTACTAAGACAGGCCTATCAAAATAAAGATTTAGAATTACAAGATTACGTTAACTTAACACTTACCAAAATTGCATATGGTGGTGTTTATGACCACATTGGAGGTGGCTTTTCTAGGTATTCTGTAGATGCCAAATGGCACGTGCCTCATTTTGAAAAAATGCTTTATGATAACGGGCAGTTGGTTAGTCTTTATAGCGATGCCTATTTAATTACTAAAAACCCATTATACAAAGACGTCGTTTATGAAACGCTGAAATTTGTTGAGCGTGAACTTACACATACTGATGGTTATTTTTATTCTTCGCTAGATGCTGATAGTACAACTCCAGAAGGTGAGCTTGAAGAAGGGGCATATTATGTATGGACAAAAAATGAGCTGCAAACTTTACTTGGTAACGATTACGCCATGTTTTCAGATTATTATAACATCAATAACTATGGCTTATGGGAAGATGCTCATTATGTCCTTATAAGAAAAGATGACGACGCTACAATTATTGCCAAATACGACATAAGTCTTAACCTATTGGATGAAAAGAAAACACAGTGGCGAACATTACTTTATTCTAAACGTGAAGAACGTGATCGTCCTAGACTTGATGACAAAACTTTAACCTCATGGAATGCCTTGATGATTAAAGGTTATGTTGATGCCTATCGCGTTTTTAATGACGATTCATTTCTACAAACTGCGCTATCAAATGCTGCATTCATTATTAATCAGCAATTACGTTCAGATGGTGGATTAAATCACAGCTTTAAAGACGGTAAAAGTACCATTAATGGCTATTTAGAAGATTATGCAACAACGACTGAGGCATTTTTAGAACTTTATGAAAATACCCTTGATGAAAAATGGCTGAGTACTGCAAAGGAATTAACAAATTATGCCTTTGACCATTTCTTTGATGATCAAAGTAAGATGTTCTATTTTACCTCAGATGAAGATTCTTCTCTAGTATCAAGAACCATCGAATATAGAGATAATGTTATTGCAGCCAGTAATTCGATAATGGCTAAAAATTTATTCCACCTATCACATTATTATGATAATGAAGCGTATTCAAATACGGCTTCTACAATGTTAAATAATATAAAACCAGAGTTATTAGAATTTCCTTCAGGTTTCTCAAACTGGCTAGATTTAATGCTGAATTATAGTAACAAATATTATGAAGTTGCCATTGTTGGCGCTCAAGCAAAAGAAAAAATAAAAACCTTAAATCAAACTTATATCCCAAATAAATTGATAATTGGAAGTGAATCTGATAATGATTTGCCGTTACTAAAAAATAGATATGTAGAAGGTGAAACCTATATCTATGTTTGTGTTAACAAAGCGTGCAAACTTCCCGTTACTGAAGTCGATCAAGCTATAAAAATACTTTTTGAATGAAAACCATACACTATATAGTTATTAGCTTTGTAGCTATTGAGCACGTATACTTTTTAGTTCTTGAAATGTTCTTATGGACAAAACCTAAAGGCATTAAAACATTTGGATTGAAATCTAAAAGTTTTGCGGAAGAGACCAAGGTTCTTGCTGCTAATCAAGGTTTATACAATGGCTTTTTAACCATTGGATTAATATATGCTATGCTCACGAATAATATAAATACAGTGATGCTGTTTTTAATTTTTGTGACTTTAGCAGGAATTTATGGGTCTTACTCTACAAAGAAAATACGTTTGTTTTATGTACAATCCGTTCCGGCAATCATAGCAATGCTTCTTTTAAAATTAATATAATAATAACAAAAAAACACTATTAAATATGGATTTAGAAAAATGGACTACAATTGCAATTGATTTAGGCACAAAATATGGCCTTAAGATTATAGGTGCCATTGTTATTTGGATTATTGGATCTTGGATCATTAAAAAAATAATGATGGCGACAAAAAAGGTCATGATTAAAAGTAAATATGATGAAAGCCTTCAAAAGTTCCTCATGAATTTAATGAATTGGGGCTTGAAAATTCTTTTAATTATTACATTATTAGGCACGCTTGGTGTTCCAACGACTTCTTTTGCTGCAATAATAGCTGCGGCCGGTTTAGCTATTGGTTTGGCACTTCAAGGGTCGTTAGGAAACTTTGCCGGTGGTGTTTTACTTATGATTTTCAAACCTATTAAAATAGGAGATCTAATAGAAGCTCAAGGCGAGATTGGTGTTGTAAAAGAAATCGAAATTTTTACCACTAAACTTACAGGCTTATCAAATAAAGAAATTATTATTCCAAACGGGTCGCTTTCTAATGGGAATATTGTTAATTACTCTACTGAAGGCACACGTCGTGTAGATTTAACTTTTGGAGTAGGCTATGATTCAGATATAAAAAAGACTAAGGAAGTGTTGATGCAAGTTTTAACATCGCACCCTCAAGTTTTACAAGATCCAGCACCAACTGTAAACGTTTCAGAATTAGCAGATAGTTCTATCAATTTTGCGGTAAGACCTTGGTGTAATGTCGCTGATTATTGGGATGTTTATTTCGGAATTACAGAACAAACTAAAGAAGCACTTGACGCTGCTGGTATAGAAATTCCTTACCCACATCAAGTTGAGATTCATAAAGAAGCTTAAGGCTTTGGCTTTATAGCAATAAAATCTTTTAAATAATAAGGTTCAAAATAAGCGACATCTTCGGTGTCGCTTTTTTTGTACTTATTATAGGCTATTGTTCCCATTTGAGCAGATGAAGGTAGCTTACCATCAATAAAATGGGCATTCTCGTGATTGATAATCGATTTGGATTTCTCAACACCATTGCCAATAAAATAAACTGGACCATTTTCTAAATAATCTTCAAAAGAATTGGCCTCTAAAATCTGAGCTTCTACAGCTCTAATTTCATTATAAGATTCATCAAAAACAGCAGAATAAACTTCCATTCGTCTCGCATCAAGCATTGGAATAATAACCCCTTTTTCAATACTAATTTGATGGGCCAACGCCTTTAAAGTGGATACCGAAATCAATGGCTTATCTAAAGCAAAACAAAGGCCTTTTGCTGTAGACACTCCAATACGCAAGCCTGTATAAGAACCAGGACCTTTACTTACGGCTATGGCGCTCAAATCAGTCGCTGAAACTTCAGCACTCTTTAAAGCCTCATCTATGTATTGATGAAGCCGCTCGGCATGTGAATAATTAGTATCATTATCCTCTTTTAAAACCAAAGTCTCCCCTTCAAAAGAAAGAGAGACTGAGCAATTTGTTGTAGTTGTTTCTATATTTAATATTATTCCCACTTCTAATAATCTACTAACGGTTTACCAAGATAGAAATCTAATACTTTTTTTGTGAAAACAAAATTATACTTGGCATTGATTAAATTTGCCTCTGCATTAACCAATCTGTTTCTAACTTGTTCGAACGCAAAGGAATTCATTACTCCTGAATTAAAGCTTTCCTGAGCATTCTTAAATGATTCTTTTTGAGCATCTAAAGATACTTGTGAAGCCTCAAATTGCTTGAGTGCAGCTTTAGCATCTGTATAGGCCTGTTCTATATTTGAACGCATATCTTGCTTTGCTTGATCCAAAGAATATGCAATCCGTTGATTATTAATCTTTGCTTTATCAACATTAGCTCTAGTTTGGAATCCATTAAAAATTGGGATTGCTAAACTAAATCCGAAATTATACCCTAAATTATCCCCAATCTGCTGACCGAATCCATTATCAGCAAAAGATATATTGGTAGGATCAGCGGGATCAACAACAATTCTTAAATCTTCTTGCCCTTGAAAGTGTTGGTATGATGTTCCCAATCCAGCACCAAAATTCAGTGTAGGGAAAAATGAACTTTTAGCAATTTCGATTGCCAATTCAGAGTTTTCAATATCAATTTCTGCTTTTCTAATTTCAGGTCTATTTTGAATTGCAAAATCATAGATGTCGTTCGAACTTTTCTGTTCTTCGCTAACATTTGGTAATGGCAATAACATTTCTTTTACATCAAAACCTTGACTAGATATTTGTAATAATTGGCTTAACCCCAATAATGCAATATTTATACTATTTTCTACATTTGTCAAGCTCTCATTATCACTAGCTAATTGTGACTGAACATCGTATAAATCGGCTTTCGGTCTTACGCCAGACTCCACCAATGCGGTAACTTGAGCAACTTGCTTTTTTGTTATTTCAATCTGATCTTGGGCAACTTTAAGGTTTTCTTTATTAAGTAAAATATTAAGATATTGATTAACGACATTAACCGCTATATTATCTTTTAAAATACTTAACTGTAATTCGCTTGATTCAATACCCAATTGCGCCTGTTTATAGACACTCGTGTTACGAAATCCATTAAATATGGTTATTCCTGTATTTAAACCAAAGTTATTACCTCTAGAATCTCTTGAAACACGGTTACCGTTTTGGCCAATAAAAGAACCAAAATTCCAATTTTGAGATGCATTACCACTTAAATCAGGTAAAAAATTCCCTTTTGCAATTATTAAATCTTGATCCGAAAGTTCTGCGTCTAGTGCTGTTTGTTTAACAGTAATATTGTTTTCTAGAGCATAATTAACACATTCCTGTAACGTCCATTGTTTTGCTTGCGACGATGCAGCTAACGTAAATAATAGTACTGTAGCAACAATTAAATGTTTTTTAATTCTAGTCATCCTATTAGTTGTCTTCATCATTATTTTCTTCCTTAGCTTTATTCCAAACCTTGATTTTATCACCTTCCTTTACACCTTCAATAATCTCAACATTAATACCATCTGATAAACCAAGTTCTACATCCACTTTTTCAAAAACACCTGCTTCATCCTGAACTTCAACAAATGGCTTTTCTGTAATTCTATTAAATTGAAGCAACGATTCTTTAATACATAAAATACTGTCCTTACTCGCTAATTCAATTTCTGCATTAGCACTATATCCTGCCCTGATGTTTGTTGCCTGCTCGACCTTAACATCCGCCTTTATAGTAAACTGTACGGCTCCATTTTCTTCAATACCCTTAGGTGCAACAAAAGTTAATTTCGCCGGAAACTCTTTTTCATTAATAGCTCCTAAAATCACTTTAATATCTTTTCCTTCTTCAAGTTTACCTACTTCAGCTTCATCGACTTTTCCCTCAAAAATCATGATACTCATATCAGCAATTGTTGCAATTGTAGTTCCGGCATTAAAACTGTTACTTTCAATGACCTGATCGCCTTCTCTAACTGGAATTTCTAATATAGTACCAGGGATTTGAGCAATAATATTGGTATTTGCTGAACTCCCTCCAGATAATGACCCTTGCTTAATGATTTGATAATCATTTTGAGCCTGAGTTAATTGCTGTTCTGCCTGATTAAGTGACAATTCGTTGTTTTCAAAATCTTGCCTTGAAATCACTCCTTTTTCAAATAGACCCTTATTTCTATCATATAAGGTTTTAGCGTTATTATAAGATAACTGCGCTGTTTTAATTCGGCCACTTGCACCCACTAAGGCTTGTTCATTAGGTACGACTCTAATTTTTGCAATTAAATCTCCTTTTTTCACAATGTCTCCTTCTTCTACTAGAATTTGATCTACAATACCAGGAATTTGTGGTTTTAATTCAATTTCCTCTTCTGGGTTTAATTTTCCAGTCGCCACTGTTTTCGTTTTTAATGATGTAAAATAGGGTTCATCCGTTTTATAATCCACAATTTCTTGAGAATTGGAATCCTTAAAATATTTTACAACTACCGCCAATAATACTACAATGACGATTCCTAAGATAATTTTTAATGTTTTACTCATTTTATTTTGATTGGTTTTTATTCTTCTCTTAATGCTTCTATAGGTTTAATACTCGTGGCTTTAAATGCTGGTATTAATCCAATTAATGTTCCTAGTATTACTAATATTATTAATGCTATAAATACAACTGCAATAGATACAGATGCGTTGACTAAAACAGCTTCATCGCCTTGTCCAAATGCGCTGTCTAATGCAATCAATATCCAGCCCCCTGTTATGATTCCAAAAACACCAGCAAATAAAGTGATAAATACAGCCTCAACTACAATTTGTCTTTTAATTTCATATGGGGTGGCCCCTAGTGCCCGACGAACCCCAATTTCTTTCGTTCGTTCTTTAACAGTAATTAAAAGTATATTACCAATGGCAAATACTCCTGCAATTAATGTGGCGATACCAACAAACCAGGTTAAAAACTGCATTCCAGTTAAAAACCCTGTTAGCTTACCAAATTCCTTTCCTAGATTAAAACTTCCAAAAGCTCGATTGTCATCAGGATGAATTCTATTTAAGTTTTTTAATAATAGTTTGGCATCTTGTTCAATTTGCTTAATATCTGCACCAGGTTTTCCTGTTATCATTACCCAGCCAATTCTATCGCCTTGATTATAAATTTGTTGAAACGTAGTAAATGGAATATGGATATCATCACTCGGCCCCATATTAATATTGCCCTTGTCAAAAACGCCTACAACTGCAAAATTAATTCCATTAATTATTATGAATTCTCCTATGGCATCTTCATCCTTTTGAAATAACTGTTTATAAATATCATCAGATATTACTGCCACTTTTCTTTTTTCATCAATATCCGTTTGATTGATAAAACGGCCATTTACTAAATTCTTCTTTTGGACTAAATCCAATAAAGGGTAATCTCCAGAAATGCCATAATTACCAGATAAAAAGTTCCTTACAACAAAGGACTGATTTTGATTCCTTGGTACTACAAATTCAATACCGTCAATGTTTTCTTCAATTTTTTTCGCATCAGAGAGCGATAATTGTACGCGTTTACCTTCCTGAAATCCTTTAAAAGGTTTGCTTGTACTTTGTCCCCATACAAAAACACTGTTGGTCGCAAAATTACCGAACAAGCGGTTAAAAGAGTTCTCTAATCCTTTAGCAGATCCTAATAACCCAATAAGTAAAAGAATACCCCACCAAACGCCTACCATTGTTAAAATGGATCGTAGTTTGTTTTTGGTCAAACTATCGTAAACCTCTTGCCAAGTATCTCTATCAAATAAAAACTTAATCATAATTATTCATCTCTTAATGCTATTATTGGTTTTATTCTTGACGCTTTTTTTGCAGGTAAATAACCAGCAATTGCACCAGCAGCAATTAGTGTAATTGTTGCCCCAATTACTGTTGACAAACTAACACTAGGGTCCTTAATAAAGTATTTTTCTAAACTTGGCGCTGCATATTCTAAAACACCCATCCCAATAATCAACCCGGCAAAGCCTGCTAATATTGTGATAAGAATAGATTCAATTAGAATAATAGAAACAATAGATTTTGGTTGTGCTCCTAAAGCTTTACGAATTCCAATTTCTTTTGTACGTTCTTTTACAATAAAAATCATGATGTTACTTACGCCAACAATACCAGCTATTAAAGTTCCAAAACCAATTATTAAAACTAAAAATGCTATGGCAAACTTTATAGCGCTTACTGCTTTTGTTCCTTCAGCCATATTATCAATTCTTATGGCACGTTGATCCGTAGGATCTACGGTGAATTTGTTCATTAGTTTTTTTCGAATAGAATTCCCAAAAGCTAAAGCCTCATCTGAATCCATTTCTGGATTATATGTGAGATACATAAAATCTATATAATCATTATTTCCATAAACCTGCTGTGCAGTACTAAGTGGAATATAAACCATACGCTCTTCATTATCTCCCCCATTATCTGTAAAAATCCCGACAACCTTATATTGCAATCCGTTAATGTTAATATACTTTCCTAAGGCCTTTGTTTTCAAAAACAAATCTTCTTCCACCAATCTGCCTATTACAGCAATTTTTGTTTTATTAATAATGTCGTTTTGATTGATATAACGCCCTTCTTTAATTTTATTTTGTTCAATATGAAAATTATCTGGATGTATAGCTCTAAAAGGATAGCTGTTTTTTTCTCCCCTAAAAGAAACATTAGCATTTTTTAAAACTCTAGATGTAATAAATTCAATTTTGTCGCCATATTCTTCTTTCAAAAAATCATATTCTTCATTTGTAAACTGAATACGTCTACCTGACTGTAGCCCCTTATATGCTTTAGTTGTTTCACCAGACCAAATACCAATAGAGTTATTGGCATCATCTACAAATCCCTCTGCAAAAGTGTTTAATAATCCGTTTCCAAGTCCAAATAATATGGTGAAAAGTAGAATAGCAAATGCCACAGTAAAACCAGATAGCAAACTCCTAGTTCTATTCATGTTTATACTCTGGAATATTTCGCGCCAAAGATCTAAATCAAACATATTCGGAAGCTCTTACTTGGTTAACGAAAGCATCTTCTATAATAATACCATCTTTTAATCTTACAATACGTTTACACATACTTGCGATATCCTCTTCATGAGTTACCATAAGTATCGTTTTACCTTCATCATTTAATTGCTGAATGAATTCCATAATTTCATGAGAAGTTTGCGTATCTAAGGCTCCTGTTGGCTCATCTGCTAATAATAACTTCGGGTTAGATGCCAAAGCTCTAGCTATAGCTACACGTTGTTTTTGGCCACCTGACAGTTCACTAGGCAAATGATGTGCCCATTCTAATAGTCCAACTTTTTCCAAATGAAATTTCCCCTTTTCTTGGCGTTCTTTACGCTTTAATCCTTGATAATATAAAGGCAACGCAACATTTTCAAGTGCATCTTTATAATTAATAAGATTAAAAGATTGAAAGATAAAACCTAAAAATTTATTTCTATAAATGGCGGCTTTTTTTTCTGTTAAGTCCTTTATTGGCACTTCATCTAAGACATAATCACCAGAATCAGCTTCATCAAGCATTCCAATAATATTCAATAAGGTAGACTTTCCAGAACCCGATGATCCCATTATGGCAACCATCTCTCCACTTTCTACAGACAAGTCTATTCCCTTTAAAACATGTAAACTCGAATCTCCTATTGGATAGGACTTATGTAGATTGCTTATTTTTAGCATAGTTAGTGTGTGTTTTTAATCTCGGTTTTATCCGATATTACACATAAGACTAGTAAAGAGAATTTTTGTTACAAAAAAAGTACTTAATAAAATGTTAAAGTCTTATTTCTGGGAAAGTTTCTTATAAATGAAAACCGCTAAGCCTCCTATTAACAAATATGGAATCACCATGAGATAAATGATTCCATTATTAATACCTTTTGCAGTGCTTTGACCTTCTTCACTTTCTAATACTGCCCTGCACATAGCGCATTGAGCATCAATTGGTAAGGACACAAAAATTAAGAATATAATTGAAATGCAAACTTTTAACCTCATAATTAAATGTAATATGGAGAAATCATGAGATAGACAATTACTCCTGTCGTTGCCACATAAAGCCAAAGTGGAAATGTTATGCGTGCAATTTTTTTGTGTTTTTCAAAATCTTTGGTAAGCGCCCGTAAATATGTAATTAATACAAACGGAATTACTATGATTGATAAACAAATATGAGTTATTAAAACAAAATAATAAACGTATTTTAACAATCCATCTCCTCCATATGGTGTGGAATCGCTAGTCATGTGATAAGCAACATATAGTATTAAAAACACTACCGAGCACATAATGGCCGTAGTCATTAAATTTTCATGCAGCACTCTATTTTTTCTTTTGATAGCTACAAATGCCAAAACTAATATTATAGCCGTCATACCATTAATAGCTGCATAAATTGGAGGCAGAAACGATAATGGCTCTACATTAGGTATCTTTATTCCAAACAAAGCAGCGACTGCAACTGGAATAGCAATAGACAAAATCACAACCCATTTATTATATTTTTTTTCATCAATAGCCATGCCTATTCTTCTAATAATTTTGCAATATCCTCTTTAATCAAACTAATTTCTTCCTTCATCCCATCCTCATCATATTGCTCTTCTTCGGAAATGATACCATTATAGAATATCATTGGATTACCATGCGCATCCAATCGAGATCTTATAAAACCATTTTTATCAATTAGCGCAAAATTACCTGAATGCTCAAATCCACCTTCCGCGCTATCATCTTTAGCCGTGTATAAATTGAAGCCCTCATTGGCCAGTTTATAAATTAAAGCCTCGTCTCCGGTCATAAGATGCCAACTAGGATTAGTAATGCCATACTTCTGGGCATAAGCCTTTAAAACTTCTGGTGTATCGTTTTTTGGGTTTATGCTAAATGAAGCGACACCAAAGTTTTCAATACCATCAAAATTCTTTTGTATTTGCACCAAATTGTTACTCATTCTAGGGCATATAGTTGGGCACGTTGTAAAGAAAAATTCTACCAAGTAAACTTTACCTTCATAATCCGAATTTGTAATTACGCTACCTTCCTGATTTGTAAAACTAAAAGCTGGTACTTTTTTAGGTTTTCCATTTATCTCTAAAAAGCTAAGTACAGTATCATCAGTGATTTCTGTACTCACTTTTCTACTTCTACTTTCCTCTCTAGTAATATCTTTATTGGTAATCCTATCTATGATTCTTGGGACGAAAATAATTCCGAAAACCAATATGACTAAGGCAATACCAACATATGAATAGTTAGTTTTTTTCATTTGCTTTTATATCATCTGCTCTTCGTGTTGAAGAGTCAAAATTCCCTTTTCTTTTTTGTCTATATTCTGTAAATAAAATGCGTAAGTCTTCACTCATTTTATTTTTAATTTCAGCAACTTCAATACAATTGTAAGATTGTAAACCATATACAGGTTTGTTTTTCTCCATCTCAGCATCGGTTCTATCATCAAGTCTTCCTCGTTGTGAACGTGTTTTATCTACAATATATACCTCTTCTGTACTTAAGTTATAATCCAAATCATATTTACTAAGTAGACTGTAATGTAAATTGGTTATTGCTTTGTTGTCTCCATAAACAAATTTCCAATAGTCTAAAACGTCATACTTCATCAATTCCTTCTTCATTTCTGCAACTTGCGCTTCAGCACCATATGGAATTATACTAACCATTTGAAACTTTTTAAACCCTTTGAATTTATCGTAAATAAGTTCTTTTAGATTCAGTATAGCAGTCATTTTTTCTAGAGGTTGATTTCCAATAAACGAAATAACAGTTAGGTTCCCATCAAGATTGACAGCTTCATTATTATTAGTTAGAAACGCATTTAATTCTATCACGTCCTCCTTAACGACGTCTAAGGTGTTGTAATTGTGCGTCGAGGGGTATAAAAACAGTAAAAATATAACCGGAAGAAAAAACAATACACTTAAAATTACCGTTTTCTTTATTTGTTTCTTGTTCATGGTGCAAAAATAAAAAAGACGGTTTTAAAAACCGTCTTTTTCTATATTTTATAACATTAAAAATTATGTTTTATATATCCATCTTCGTAGACATCAAACACATAGCCTCCTTCTTGTAAGAGAATAAATATCAAATAGCAAATTAAAAATATTGCTGTCCATACAACCATACGACGTAAACTTTTAGTTTCATCTCTCATGTGCATGAAATCCCATGTAATATAATATGCTTTAACTATGGTAAGTATAATGAATATCCAATTTAAGATCTTCATACCAAGAAACTGTCCCATTAAAACATCGGGCTTGTATATTCCCAAAACTACTTCTACTATCGTGATTATAGATAGTAAAATCAATACACCCCAAATTTTTTGGGTATTAGATTTAAATTTAATTAAACCCCTTAATATCTCTAATTTATGTGCGTGTTCAGCCATTTTAAATCGAATTATCTTTTATTAAACTAGGTAGAAAAATGTAAATACAAATACCCATACTAAATCTACAAAGTGCCAGTAAAGTCCCACTTTTTCCACCATTTCATAACTCCCCCTTCTTTCATAAGTTCCAAGAATAACATTAAAGAAAACAATAATGTTAATCACAACACCTGAAAATACGTGGAATCCGTGAAATCCTGTAATAAAGAAAAAGAAATCAGCAAACAAAGGGGAACCGTATTCGTTTACATGAAGATTAGCACCTTCAACAACCAATTTACCATTGTTTTGTATTTGATTTAAAGACTCTGCTCTCGTAAGCACTGTCTTTTCACCTTCTTCATTTAATATTTGAGTTCTTACCAAGACATTATCATGAGATTTTAATCCGTTAATAACTTCTTCCATTGTATAAGATGGTAAGCTGCCTTCACTTTGAAACCAAATTCCATTTTTACTTTCGTTCTGAACTCTTTCTTTATGATCGTCAGCAACAACAAAATCTCTTAGTGCTACACGATGTCCATCTGTATCTACAAATTGTAAAATGTTACCTCCTTTAGTTTGTACAGCACCATAATCACCTTTAATAAAAGTGCCCCATTCCCATGCTTGAGACCCAACAAAGATTAAACCTCCTATGATCGTTAAAAACATGTAAAACGTAACTTTAGACTTTTTCATATGATGACCTGCATCAACAGCCAATACCATAGTAACTGAAGACATAATAAGTACAAAAGTCATGAACGCCACATAAATCATCGGCGCTGGTTCATGATAAAAAGGAATGTGAGTAAATACCTCATCCGCAATTGGCCATGCATCAATAAATTTAAATCTTGAGAAACCATAGGCTGCTAAAAATCCAGAAAAAGTTAAGGCATCAGAAACGATGAAAAACCACATCATCATTTTTCCATAACTAGCTTTTAAAGGCTGATTGCCTCCTCCCCAAGTTTTACCTTCTGTTCCAGTACTTACTGTAGTATCCATAAAAAGTGTTTGGTTATTAAAATCGCACAAAAATAATCATTTTATTTATCTAAAGAAACATCAAAGACTAAATTTTAAATGCAATAAGAGATCATTGTAATTACACTAGCTTAAGTCTAAGCTTTCGACTCTATTTTTACTTCATAAAATATAGGAAGAAAAACAAGTAAAACCAGAGTATATCTACAAAATGCCAGAACGTTGCAGCTAACTCTAAACCCAACATATTCTCAGCACTATACTTTTGTTTAAAATGATTATAAATTACCACGAGTAAACAAATCATACCTGCAACTACATGCAAAATATGTACGGCAGCAATAATATAAATGTAAGACATGGTAATATTACTTGTTGGCCCAGTAAAATTGTATCCCAAATCAATGATTTCTTGAAATCCTGATAATTGACAATAAATAAAAGTTATACCTAAAAATAAAGTTACCAAAAGCATGCTCATGGTAAGACTTCTATTTCCAGATTTCAAAGCGCGCTTAGCCAAGATAAAGGTAAAACTACTCACAATAATTATTACCATGCTAATTGCAAAGGCATTAGGTAATTGAAAGTCCTTTAGCCAATCTTCTCTTGAGCTACTAACTACAAAAGCACTAGTCCAACCAGCAAATGACATGATCAATGAAACAATTCCAAACCACAGCATCATCTTTTTTGCTCTAGCTTGTTTTTCTTTTAAAGTTCCTTGTGTTAAATCCATATTATCTTATAAATTTATCTAAAACATATACTATTTGTACCAGCGTGATGTATATTACACTTGCCAACATTAATTGTCTCGCTGCTAATTCGGTTCTCTTTCTGAATAATTGAAAACCATAATACAACATCACCAACCCAATTAAGAAAACAACAATCGCTCCAACAATAGTAAGTTGAAGCTCCCCTGTAAACCCAAAAACAGGCAGAATAGATACTAAAATTGTCCAAACCGTATACAGTATCACCTGCACAGCCGTGGACTTATCCCGTTTTCCTGTTGGCAACATATTAAATCCTGCTTTTTTATAGTCATCATGAAGAAACCAACCAATTGCCCAGAAATGAGGGAATTGCCAAAAGAATTGCAGCATAAATAAAGTCCCCGGCTCAATACCAAAATCATCCGTAGCAGCAACCCAGCCCAACATAAATGGAATAGCACCGGGAATGGCACCAACAAAAACGGATAATGGTGTTTTTGTTTTTAATGGTGTATAAACACTGGTGTATAAAAATATTGAAATTGCCCCAAACATTGCTGTTTGCGGATTAATTATGTATAAAATAGAAATTCCGAAAACGGTAAAAACGGAAGCTAATATAAATGCGGAATTCACAGAAAGTCTCCCAGCGGGAATAGGTCTATTCTTAGTGCGCTCCATCAGTGCATCCAAATCACGTTCAATAATTTGATTAAAGGCATTGGATGCACCAACCATAAAATAACCGCCAAAAGCTAGCAATAGTAGGATTTGATAATCTACAACTTCTGCACCTAATAAGTATCCGGCAAGCGATGAAAAGACAACACTCAAAGATAATCTCATTTTAGTAATTTCTTTAAAATCAGAAATTAATGAAACCTTTGGTATTGAAGATTTTGAAACCCTTGACATGGAATATTTATCTGCTATAGTTTTGCGAGTGCAAAGATACTTTTAAAAATAATTATGGGCAATAATTACTATCTTTAAAGTCATATTTAAATTCAGTCGTTTATGAAATTATTAAAGATATTTATGCTCGCCTTTTTATTTTTTAATTATCAATCTGGTATGTCCCAAGAAATTAGCATTGTGACTACTAAACTTTCAGATCAGGTCTATATGCTTGTAGGTCAAGGCGGAAACATTGGTATTTCTATTGGTGATGATGGTGTATTTATTATTGACGATCAATTCGCTAAAATCACACCAAAAATAACTAAAGCCATTAGAGCTCTTAGTGACAAGCCCTTTATGTTTTTAGTCAATACTCATTATCACGGGGATCATACCGGAGGTAATGAAAACTTTGTTAAACAAGGCGTAAAAATCATTGCACATGAAAATGTTAGAAAACGCCTGATTGACGGAGAAGCCTCAGAAAATGCTCTGCCTATTATCACTTTCAACGATCGCGTAAATGTACATATGAATGGTGAAACCGTAAATGTATATCATGTTGAACATGCACATACAGATGGGGATGCCTTAATATATTTCTCAAAGAGTAATGTTTTACATACTGGTGACACCTATTTCAATGGTCGCTACCCTTATATTGACTTAAATTCCGGTGGAAGTGTTAATGGCTACATTAAAGCTGTAAAAATGGGATTATCACTCATAAATGAGAATACAAAAATTATTCCAGGACATGGTACAGCATCTACTAAAGCTGAATACCAATCTTTTTTAAGCATGTTAGAATCTTTAAGAATCGCTATACTCGCTGAAATTAATAGTGGTAAAACCGAAGATGAAGTTGTTGCAAATTCTAATCTCACTAAAACTTATGATGATTTAGGGTTTGGTTGGAATTTTATTACGTCAAAAAAAATTAGACGGACATTTTACAAGAGTTTAAACGTTAAAAATCAAAATACCAATTAAATAAATCGGTTCTTAATCCTAAGCTAAACCAAACGGTATTTGATTTAAATGCAGTTGCCGTAATGGCATCAGGGTCAAAATCTCTAAAACTCAAATAAGCGAAGAGTTTTAAATTTGTAGCCGGATTCAATAAATATCCTGCCTGTAATTCGGCGTGAAAAATATTAGCCTTATTCCCTTGACCTACTTCAACTCCAGTGTCATAAGGTCTATCATTATAATTTCGATAAATATCCCCGCCATAGCTAAAATCATCAGTCCCGTCATTAAAATCTAACCCTTTTACACCAAAAATCAATTTTGCATCAGCAAACCAACGTTTGTAATCATAGCGCCCAATAATAATTGCTTCACTAAAGTTGGAACCCCAAAGATGTGCCATAGATTGATTATTATGCCCGTAATTAAGCACAATAGTATTGTGTGAATACGTATATGGTCTCACTCTATTGTATTCAAATTGCAGCATTAAATTATCCACTTTAAAAGCGTTATAATATTTCACCCCTATTTGATACCCAAATTTATTTTTCCAGCTTTTTTCGCCTCCTGTTACATCACTTAACGAAAATTCATCTAGAATAAATTGACTATAAATATTGATATTATCATTCACTTTATACTTACCCGAAGCACCAACAACAGCATTACCAGCAGCTTGCCCTGTTTCAAATTCAATAGCACGATAAAATATAATTGGATTGAGATAATTAATATCAAAACCTCTGTCGTTTGTATTGGTCCACATTACAGATTCAAAAAGTCCTAAATTAAAACGTTTTGAAACATTCCAACTCAAATAATGATTCGCCATATATTTGGTTAAAAACGCACCGTCTTCAGTCACTTCAGGCCTTACATCTTTAAGCCACATCCAAGTGTTGGTGTATTTTATCTTCCAAAATTTGGTGTTAATTTTAAAAAATGGCGCGGGACTTGCGGCATCTCCTTGAAGCAATGACCTATAGCCATCACCAATAAAATTCTTACCATGTCCGAACTGAAAATTAAACACCTTTGATGGTGAATACGATAAGTAAGCCTCCGCAACTGGATAATCATAAGAATCTGTTTTAAAACGTTTTCCTATTCCACGGCCTGGAATAATAGCTGGATCTGGCCCTTCTGCTTTTATACTCTCCGCATATTGATTAAAATACTGAGCAAATCGACCTTGACTTTCATAAATTGATGTTGAAAAACTAAATCCTTTTCCAAGCCCTCCTTGTATGAATAAGCCTCGAGTGTTATTATAGGTCGAACCAAA
>JAGSHF010000232.1 GCA_023954685.1 Flavobacteriaceae bacterium
ATATTTTTTCTAAACCGTAGTTTACTGATTTTATTTCTTTACTCATGATAACTCATTTATTTGTTAACCAAAAGGTGTTCTTAATTCTTTATTTACTTAATCAAGCCAAGATTTATAATAATCTTCATCAGCAATTTTCATAGCTTCTTCTGTTACCATTAAAGGTTTAAATGTATCCACCATTACGGCAAGCTCATCGGTTTTGACCTGACCAATACTCCGCTCTGTTGCCCCAGGATGCGGACCGTGAGGAATTCCTGCTGGATGCAAAGATATATGTCCAGCATCAATATCATTTCTGCTCATAAAATCACCATCCACGTAATACAGCACCTCATCACTATCAATATTGCTGTGATTATATGGTGCTGGGATAGCATCAGGATGATAGTCATATAACCTAGGAACAAAGCTACAAACTACAAAAGCGTCCGTTTCAAAAGTTTGATGTACAGGTGGTGGTTGATGAACTCTACCCGTTATAGGTTCAAAATCATGAATTGAAAACGCATAAGGATAATTATAGCCATCATAGCCTACCACATCAAAAGGGTGAGAAGCATAAACCATTTCAAAAATATCATCTTGCTTCTTCACTTTAATTAAAAAATCTCCTTTTTCGTCATAAGTTTCTAATTCTTGAGGCTGACGGATATCACGTTCGCAAAACGGAGAATGCTCTAAAAGTTGGCCAAACCAATTTCTATAGCGTTTTGGTGTGTAAATTGGCCGTTTTGATTCTACTATAAACAAACGGTTGTCTTTAGAGTCAAAATCCATTTTATATATTATACCTCTTGGCACCAATAAATAATCTCCATATTTGAAATCGAGATTCCCTAGATGCGTTCTTAGTTTTCCTGACCCCTTATGAACAAAAATAAGTTCATCAGCATCGGTGTTTTTATAAAAATAGTCTTCGGTTGAATGTTGCGGCGCCGCTAAAATAATACTGCAATCACTATTTATAAGCACTGTTTTTCTGCTTTCTAAATAATCGACTTCAGGTTTAACCTGAAAGCCCTTAAGTCTATACGATTGAATACTATTGGCCTTAGCTATTTTGGGCGCCACACTGTATTGTTTGTTGATCGCTTTAACCTTTGTTGGCCTCTGTTCATGATATGAATTTGTGGACATCCCATCAAAACCAATAGTTCCAAAAAGCTGCTCTGCGTAAAGGCTTCCATCTGATTTTCTAAATTGTGTGTGTCGCTTAGGTGGTATTTTCCCTAATTTATGATAAAATGGCATAATTTAATTTTGAATGATTAATAATTTTTTGATTACTTGAATAATAATCGCACTCATTCAGGGTTTCTCTTTATGAGAAACTTTAAGAAGCTTAGTATGTCTTGCCAAAGCGGTTGCATTGTTACAAATATCGTGAAAATTTGTTTAAAACTTAATATTTGATTAGAAATGCTTATTCTAACCTATCAAGGCTTTAAACTATTCAACCAAAGAAATTTTATATTTGTATATTCACACTTAATAAGCTACAATAATGTTATTTAAAAAATACTTATTAATATTCTTAATAATTCCTTTTTTTGCGGAATCGCAAGATAGCATTGCTTCAAATCTAAAGAGCACACCACAATCAAAACAAAATAGCGCATTAAAGACCCCTTTAATTTTTGAATTGGATACGTTATTTTATTTAAATGACCTTTCAAAAAGTTATCCGGCAAAACAAAGAGCTAGTGCCATTATAGATCGCTTAAAAGTAATTAAAGGTGAATATAATAAGACTTTGGATAGCGTCTATTTGCGGGAAGCTGACAGCTATTATGAAACTGTTTTCAATAATAAAATCATTTTTACAACTACTCAAAATGAGGCCGATTTTATAAATATTCCTTTATTAAAGCTGGCAGAATACAGAACTTTACGTCTTCAAGAACACTTAAATTATGTTGAACCGTTATCAACTAAAGAATGGGCAAAACGCTTTGGATTTTTTAGCATTTCTCTTATAATCTTAATCAGTTTAATTAAACTTATTAATTGGCTGTTTAGTAAATTAAACGTGCGATTGTCCAAAATTGAAAAAACGTTTTTAAGAAAAAATAGGAATCTCATCAAGTACTTAATTCCTCGAAAAACAGCTAATATTTTTGTTTTCGTCGCAAATATAATTCGATTGACCCTCATTATAATATTAGTCTTTGCATGTGCCCCATTTCTATTTAGTTTCTTTCCATGGGCCGAGCAAGTTGTTGGTTTGTTCTATAACTACATTTCTAAGCCAGTTAAGTATATTGTTTTTGGATTTATAAACTTTATTCCGTCACTATTCTTTATTCTAGTTATTGCTTATATCACGCGATATATTATTCGCGTTATGCGGGAAATAGCTCGAGATATTGAATTGGAAAAACTTAAAATTAAAAACTTTCATAAAGACTGGGCCAACCCTACAAGCAAGATTCTTGGTCTTTTTATTTATGCCTTATCGCTAGTCATGATATTCCCTTATTTACCCGGATCAGGTTCGACAGCTTTTCAAGGTGTTTCGATTTTTATCGGGGCGATAATTTCGTTCGGTTCTACATCTGCAATAGCAAATATAATTGCTGGTATAGTCATCACATATATGCGTCCATTTCAAATTGGTGATCGCGTAAAGGTGGATCATATCCTTGGGGACGTGATTGAGAAAACTATTTTGGTAACCCGCATCCGCACGCCAAAGAATGAAGATGTTACAATACCAAATGCAAATATTTTAGTTGGAACAATAACCAATTATTCTAATACCAATGCACACACTAATATTTTACATACGACTATTACATTAGGTTATGATTTACCCTGGCAAACAGCATATAAGCTTTTATTAGAAGCAGCAAACAATACGCAATTGACAGAAAAAGACCCAAAACCTTTTGTTCATCAAACGAGTCTCGATGATTATTATGTTTCGTATGAGTTAAATGTACATACATTTGAATCTAAAAGAATCCCTTTTGTGTATTCCGAAATTCATAAAAATATTTTAGAGGTGTTTAATGCTGCAGGTGTTGAAATTTTATCTCCTGCTTATATGGCTGCTCGTGACGGCAATTTAACCACAGTGCCCAGTCAATTATCACCAGATGCTAAAAGTCCAATTAACAAGTTGGTTGATCACTTAACTGGCAGAAATCAAAAAATTTCAACACAAAAACCTGAAGATCCCTTCACAGAATAACATTAATATACTCCTTGTATTAAAACCAAAATCCAACATTAAAAAACCATGTCGATTCATGGGTTTCAGGAGAATAGGTGTATTTAGCTTCTATCGGACCAATTAAAGTTTCTAAACCGTAGCCCAAAGCATAACCGCTATAATCTGGAGCAGTAAACCAATCGACCCCATCAAAAAGGCCATTCTCGATATTGGCATAATTTGCGGCAATATTAAAATGATGATTTTTAATAAATTCATAATCTAATCCAATATTACCCTTTACGAAACCATCTCCGGCTAAAGAGATGAAATCGTAGCCATAAAATGGAATGAAGTTGTTAATAAGGTTATTCCCATAACCTCCAAGGGCAAAGTTTAAAGACCTATTCACATCTTCTCCAATTTTAAATCCACCTTCTGAACCTATATTTACCGCCAATTTATTTCCTATTTTAAAGGCGTATCCTAATTTAGCTTTTGCAATTGAAAAACTAGAAATCGTGCTGTTTTTGTTAGAGGCTGTGAAATACCAATGAAAATCACCTGCTAAATACAAGCCATTGCTTGGGAAATATTTGTTGTCATATGAATCAAAAGTCAGTTTCCCAAAAACAGCAAAAAAATCATCCTTTTCAAAAACAGTTTTATCTTCAGTTGAGTTTGTTGTATCTATTAAGGTTTCAGATGTAATGCTAAGATGTTTATACTCTGCTCCAAGTGTGAGTGACAAATCATTTCTAAATAGTGTTTGAACAAAAAACTGAGACGTGAAATCACTCAATTTTGTATCGATCTTATTTAACCCTGTCTCTGCCCTTTCATTTTGATCCAACAATAAATCGGCGTTGATATTTGTATTGAATCCATTATATCTTGATTGCACACCCACGCTCCAATAAAACCCTTTATCTATATAATATTCCAAATTATACCTAACATTATCACCAATTCCTAAATCCAAAGAAAATACATCATTTTTAAACAATGTTCTTTTTTTTGTAAAATTGATTAGCGC
>JAGSHF010000089.1 GCA_023954685.1 Flavobacteriaceae bacterium
CCTGTAGCTGGAATTATAAGTGATAAAGATGGAGAAACTGTAGGCGCGCAATACGCTAAGCTAGATGAAATGGCAAAACAGTTAGGGAGCGCTTTACATGCACCATATATGACTTTATCATTTATGGCCTTATTAGTCATTCCTTCATTGAAACTTAGTGATAAAGGGTTGTTTGATGGTGATGATTTTCAATTTACACCCTTAGAACTTAATTAACCTATGCCAATTCTAACATCAAAATATAAGGCGCCATATTTTATGCGAAATGGATTTGTATCAACGGTGTATTCTGGGTTAATAAGACAAGTAAAAATAAATCAAGAGCGTGAACGAATTACGCTTTTTGATGGTGATTTTATAGATTTAGACTGGAGTTATTCCAAGGAAAAAACTAATAAAGTTATTGTATTGTTGCATGGCTTAGAAGGCAACGGCCAAAGGCCATATATGACTGGAGTTGCCAAATTATTCAATCAAAATGGTATAGATGCCGTTTGTGTGAATTTTAGAGGTTGCAGTGGTATACAAAATTTATTATATCGAAGTTATCACTCTGGTGCGACTGAAGATTTAGAAGATGTTTTTAAGCATTTATTAGATGTGAAAAACTATGCAAATATTTATGTACATGGCATAAGTTTAGGGGCAAATATGATATTAAAATATCTGGGAGAACGTGATTTTGTGCCAGAAGAAATAAAACGTGTTGTTGCAGTTTCTGCGCCTTGTGACTTAAATGGTTCATGTGAGGAATTACATAGGTTTAAAAATATATTATATCATAATCGGTTTAAGGGCTATTTGTTAAATAGATTGAAATTAAAACAACTTCAATATGCTGATAAAATAAGTATTAGTGAGGTTATGTCTATTAAAACTTTAAGAGATTTTGATGATGTGTATACGTCTAAAGCGCACGGTTTTGAAGATGCTTCAGATTATTATAAACAATGTAGTAGCTTACAATTTTTACCAAATATTAAAACACCTTCTTTGATTATTAATGCACTTAACGATTCGTTTCTTTCTCCAGAATGCTATCCTGTAAAGGAGGCAAAGAATAATCCTCATTTATACTTAGAAATGCCAAAACATGGTGGGCATGTTGGGTTCGTAAATCCTAAAAACATCTATTACAATGAACTTAGAACTTTAGATTTTTGTAATGAAATAATTGAAGATTAATAAGCTTACTAAATTTAGTAAATCGTTTTACCGATTTTTTTTAATTAATACCGCTACTGTTCTTAATATAGCTTTTAGGCATTTTATAAACCTAATAAATTAATCTAAAGAGATGTTTTAAAGTCAAAACTTTTTGAATGACCTCTTTGTTTGTTTTATTTTTTATCCAATAAAATTTAAATAGCTTTGAGATACTGCTAATTTCAAAGCTAAGATGTTTTAGGGATTGTGGTAAACACTATTAATACATTTGCATAATGAGAATTATTATTATAAGCGCTCTATTTTGTTTATTCACCATTAAAGGGTTCAGTCAAAATAGCGAATTAATATCCATTACTTTTGAGAACCTTAGTGTTACAGAAGCAATAAAAAGTCTTGAAGAAAAGACAGGAGCTCAATTCTATTATTTAGATGCTTGGTTTAATAATGATGTTAAAGTTAATGGCGATTTTAATGATACACCAATAGAGGAGATAATGAGAACCGTATTAAAGAATACGGTGATTAATTTTTATGTTTATGAAGGTAATCGTATCATTCTTTCCAAAAACAATGCTATTCATGATAAAATTCCAGATGATAATAGGGTATTAGAAACTACAGCCGCAATCTCATTATCTAATCCTGTTTTTTATCAAGCTGAAGAAAGTATTATTCAAACCGATACCGTTGCAACTTTAAAAATTGGTAAGGAGGAACAGGTGCAACTTCAAAAGACATACACTTTGTCTGGTTATGTAAGAAGCTCCAGTGATAATAAAGCACTTTCTAATGTTGCTATATCAATAGAAAGTTTGGGTGTAGGCACCACTACAGATGATAATGGGTATTATGAATTAAAATTAGCGACAGGATCTTATGTAATTCGAACAAGTTCTTTAGATACAAGAGCATCGCGAAAACGGGTCGAAATCTTCAATGATGGCACTCTTAATTTTAATTTGCAAGAAAGTTTTGAGTCTTTGGAAGAAGTAGTCGTAGAAGCAGATGCCGATAGGAATGTAAAAGAAACCCAAACAGGTGTAACGAAAATTGATGTAGAAGGCATAAAAAATATCCCATTGGTTATGGGAGAACGAGATATTCTCAAGGTTGCTACAACATTGCCAGGAATTACTACTACAGGCGAAGGTTCTAATGGGTATAATGTACGTGGGGGTAAAACAGATCAGAATTTAATACTTTTAGACAATGCTTCTATCTATAATCCATCACACCTATTTGGTATATTTTCTGCAATAAATCCTTACACTTCTGGAGAAGTTGAAATTTATAAAGGCAATATACCCGCTGAATATGGCGGCAGGCTATCATCCGTATTTAATATTACCACAAAAGATGCTAATACCGAAACATTTTCTGGAGAAGCATCTATAGGGACCGTTACGAGTAATATTACATTAGAATTACCGGTCGTTAAAGAGAAGGCGGGAATTATGGTTGGTGCAAGAAGTACATATTCTGATTGGATCATCAAGAACTTGGATAATGAAGATTTAAATAATAGTGAAGCTTCATTTTATGACGTTATTTTAAAATACAATCATGAGTTGAGTGATAAAGATGATTTGAGAATGACGGCCTATTATAGTAAAGATAAATTTAAAATTACGTCAGACTCCTTACATCAATATAGCAATAGACTTTTTTCTTTGGGTTGGCGGCATGAATTTAATAATGAGCACAATGGTGAACTAACCCTTTCTAATAGTGAATACAGATTCAGTGTTACTTATGACGGCGACTTTAGTGATGATTTTGATTTAAAATATAGAAACAATGAGACAGAACTCAAAGCTAAGCTAAATTATCAGATAAATGATAATACCGTTCTTACATATGGGTTGTCTTCAAAACTTTATAATATAGAACCTGGTAGTGTTGAGCCATTAAACAGTTCTTCAAATGTGAGTCCTTTAAATTTAGAAAAGGAAAAAGGATTGGAATCTGCACTTTTTGCTTCTACTTTAGTTAATCTCAACGAAAAGTTATCCTTTGATGTTGGTCTAAGGTATTCGTTTTTTGCATTTCTAGGACCCACCACTCAACGAACGTACGAGGCTAACCTCCCAAAAAGTGAAGCCACATTAGTTGGTATTGAATCTTTTGATGAAAACGAAGTGGTTAAATCCTATGGAGGTCTAGAAGCAAGAGCTTCAATTAGATATTTTATAGCTGATGATTTTTCTATTAAAGGGAGTTATAACAACTCCAACCAATACATTCATACCTTATCAACTAATACAACAGTGTCTCCCACCGATACTTGGAAGCTTTCAGATAATAATATTAAACCGCAAAAAGCGGAGCAATTTTCGTTAGGACTTTATAAGAATTTTGATAATAACAATTATGAAGTGAGCGTAGAAGGATATTATAAAAATTATGATAATATATTGGATTATAAAGTAGGAGCTCAATTGTTGTTAAATGAAACCTTGGAAACAGAAGTTTTGCAAGGGGAAGGAAAATCGTATGGTGTAGAGTTTTTGGTTAAAAAGAATAGAGGACGCTTTAATGGGTGGATAGGATATGCTTATTCAAGAACATTTATTAAAATGGAAAGCGAATTTGCAGAAGAACGCGTCAATGGCGGTGATTATTTTCCAGCTAATTATGATAAACCGCATGATTTTAGTGCAGTAATCAATTATAAAATGACACAGCGATTTAGTTTCTCAGCTAATTTTGCTTATCAAACGGGTCGCCCTATTACTTATCCAATAGGAACATATAACTTTAATAATGCTGCTTACACGCTTTATAGTGATCGGAATAAGTATAGGATACCAGATTATTATAGGTTGGATATTGGATTTAATTATGAAGGAAATCACAGAATAAAGAAATTTGTACAGAGTTTTTGGAATCTATCAATTTATAATGTACTAGGAAGAAGTAACCCCTATTCTGTATTTTTTGTAACTGATAACGGACAAATAAAAGCATATCAGAGTTCAATTTTTTCTGTCCCAATCCCTACGATTTCATTTAATTTTAAATTTTAATAATCATGAATATAATAAATGTTAGAATTTACAGATTTAAATTTTTATGCTTAATATCATATATAATTGGGGCGCTTTCGTTGCAAGCACAATATGAGTTAAAAACTGACGATGACCTTAATTGGTATAATAATATAGCTCAAGAAAAAATATACGTTCACCATAATTCCAATGTCTTATTGGTAGGAGAAACGCTTTATTATAAACTGTACTGTTTAAATGCTAGAACCGAGCGACTCACAAAAAACAGTAAAATAGCATATGTTGAACTCATAGGAGAGTCTGGTACGGTATTTAAGCATAAATTAAAATTAAACAACGGCACAAGTTTTTCTGGGTTTTTTATTCCTACAACGGTAGCTACTGGCATGTATAAATTAATTGCATATACCAATTGGATGCGTAATAATGGGGATAATAGTTTTTACGAGACTGATATTGCAATTATTAATCCGTATTCAAAAATAAATTTTGAACCTAATTTAATACTAGCCGATACTAATGATATAGCATTTAAAGAATTTAAGCAAATTAGTATTACCACTAATCAGGATTCTTATACAACCAGAGAACAAGTACAATTAAAAATTAATAGTTATAATCCCGCGACTGCCTATGGGAATTTTTCAATATCGGTTTATAAAAAAGATGAGTTATCTCATTTGATTGAAGCATCTCCAGTCGTTAGTAATTATATGGAAAATTACAAGGATGACGGTGTGAGTGAGATGAAAAAAACAGGAGAAGTAATCTCACTACCCGAGTATGATGGTGAATTAGTCACTGGTCGAGTGACAGATTTAGCTTCAGGTGCGCCTGCTGGAGGGGTAGAAGTTGTACTTTCGATTCTGAGTAATGAGGCGTATCAAAATATTAAAATCACGAATGATAATGGCGTTTTTTATTTTCAGCTAAAAAACAGATTTATGGACTCTAAAGCAATGCTTCAGGTTATTGGAGAAGATCGTCATAAGTATAAAATTGAAGTCGATGAGCACGTTTCTATAGCGCATCAAGGCATGACCTTTAAAACATTAAAAATTGGAGAAGATTTAAAAGATTATATTTTAAAAAGAAGTATAAATAATCAAATACAAAATGCCTATCAAACTGTTAAACAAGACGAGCTGTTGCCCGTAGAATATCTTGAACAATTTTATGGTAATCATAAAACAACCTATATCCTTGATGATTATAAAAGATTTGCCACAATTGCTGAAACATTAACGGAGGTTGTAGATCATGCATACCATGAAAGGAAGAACGGTAAAAAGCGTTTTGTAAACATAAGAGAAAGAGAGAAAGATCCCTATTATGGTGTTGACATTCTGCCCATGATAGTTGTGGATGGCGTGTTAATTCAGGATCACGAATCAATTTTATATTACGATGCTAGTAAAGTAGAGGCGATTAGTGTGCTGCGGGACGAATACTATTATGGTAAACGCGTTTTTCAAGGCGTTTTACTTATAGAAACTTTTGATAAAAATTATTATGAAAATATGAATGAATCCTATTTGGAGCAAATTGAGATGTTTTCACCTCAGCGTGACGTCTCTTATTTCACTCCGAATTATAGTGATGAAAACGATTCTAAGCGCATTCCAGATTTTAGAAATCAGCTTTTTTGGAGACCAAATTTTGAGCTTGAATCTGCAAAAAATGAAATCATTTTTTATACGTCTGATGAAAAAGGAATTTATGAAATAATCATGCAAGGATTTGCAAAAAATGGGAGGCCAATAACAATAAAAAAATCGTTTGAAGTTGATTAAAAATAAAATATTAAATCGAATTATTTTCGCGGTGGTTTTAGCTTTCGTTAATCTGAGTTGCGTAGAGGAGATTCAGATTGATCCGCAAGAGAATTACACCAGTCTTTTAGTGATTGAAGCTACTATAACAGATCAGCTGATTAATCAAAAGATCTTATTATCTAGGTCTTTTGAATTAGATTCTTTGGGACCAAAACCTGAGACTAATGCTTCTGTACAAGTTGCTGATCAAAATGGAAATATATTGATATTCGAAGAAGCTGTTCCTGGTGAATACATTTCTGTGGATCCTTTTTCTGCATTAGCAAATGTGGATTATAAATTAGAAGTGACCACTTCTGATGGGAGGATATACGAATCTAAAGAAAGCAAATTAAGCAACATGACTGATATCCAATCACTTTATGTTGAGCGTAATTTTAATGAAAATAATGAAGAAGGGGTTTCTATTTTTCTTGATGCTAATGATGCTACAGGTCAAACTAATTATTATAAATACGAATATGAAGAAACATACAAAATTGTTGCGCCTTTATATAGTCCGTTAGAATTGACGATTAATAATGATGACTACCCTTATCCGCCTGATATCCTCGCGGGACTGGAGGATGACGAGATCGTTGAATTTTTTGTTAAAAGACAATTCAGAGAAACTCAAGAGCAAATCTGTTATAATACGGTAAAATCCAATCGCATACTATTAGCGTCTACCTCAGATTTGGTGGATAATAATTTGAGTAGATTTAGGCTTAGATTTTTAAGCCGAGAAAATTATATAATACAGCACAGGTATAGCATAAATGTGAGACAGTATTTACAGTCCTTAGAGGCACATTTGTTTTACACAACGATGTTAGAAATTAATGAAGGGGGTAGTATTTTTTCCGAAGTCCAGGCCGGTTTTGTAAGTGGTAATGTGTTTTCAAGAACAAATGAAACAGAGCCAGTAGTTGGTTATTTTGAAGTTGCAGCAGTAAATGAGGAACGCATATATTTTAATTTTTCAGATTTATTTCCGAATGAAGAATTACCACCTTACTACAAACCCTGTGATGACTTTATTAGTCCAGATTTGTTTATTGCAGATCCTTTAACAGGAGTTATTACGGATTCTCCAATTCAAAATGATATTGAAAAAGGAAATCAATACTGGTCAGAAAATTCTGGGGGAGACCCTGGAAATATAGCGGTTGGTAATCCATATCAAATGGTGCTTCCTTATTGTGGTGATTGTACCGAATTAGGCGTTAATGAGGCTCCCATATGGTGGGAGGATTAATGTGAGATGAATTTGAGTGTTATGAGAGAAAAATTTTTATTTTACTGTTTGTGCTTTTTTTGGATTTTTTGCTCTAGTTGTGTGGAAGAAATAGACATTTTGTCTGCCGAAGATTTTAATAGTATTTTAATTGTTGAATCTACAATAACAGATGAATTAAAACAACAGCATGTGATTTTGTCTAGGGCGTTTGAACTAGACTCTTTAGGTCCTGTACCGGAGAGTAATGCTAGTGTTTTAGTGAGAACCGATAGCGGAGAGCGGTATTTGTTTAATGAATCAGAACCAGGATTATATAGCTCGGTAGACATGTTTAGTGGACAACCAAACATTAATTATCAATTGAGTATTACCACTCAAAGTGGAAGAAATTACCTGTCGTCTTCTGAAAGCCTAATGGGGAGCACACATATAGATGAACTCTATATTGAAAGAGATTTTAACGAAAACAATCTGGAAGGTGTTTCCGTTTATATCGATACTAATGATGAGTTACAAGATTCTAATTATTATAGATTTGAATACGAAGAGACTTATAAGATCATTGCACCGCTATATAGTCCACTCGAATTGATTATTAACAACGATGATTTTCCATATCCTGCAAGCCATTTAGCCGGAATGACTACTGATGAGATCGTAGAGTATTTTGTTATTAGAGATTTTAGAGCAGAGCAAGAGCAAATTTGTTATAATACTGTAAAGTCAAATTCAATTTTAGTGGCGAGTACAACCAACTTGGCTGAGGATAAATTAAATAAGTTTAGAATTCGATTTATTGGCAGAGATAATTATACGATTCAATACCGTTATAGCATATTGGTAAAACAATTTGTTCAATCATATAGAGCGCATACGTTTTATAGTACACTTCATAATTTTTCTACGGCAGAAAATCTTTTATCCGAAATCCAAACTGGTTTTATTGCAGGTAACATTTATTCATTAACAAATGATAAAGAGCACGTTGGAGGTTTCTTTGAAATTGCAGCTACAGATTCTAAACGGGTTTATTTTAATTATGAAGACCTGTTTCCTAATGAAGACTTACCACCTTATTATTTACCATGTGATGATTATGTTTTACCAGCATTAATAGCCAGAGATCCGGCAACGGGAATTATTACACATTCACCAATACAGGACGCTATTAAAAAGAATCAACAATATTACGATGAGAATTTAATAGATGGCAACGACCCTTTGAGTTTGGTTTGGAGTTTTCCTTATTATATGGTTTATCCATACTGCGGTGATTGCACTGTCTTGGGGCAAAACATAACTCCAGACTGGTGGGAAGAATAAGAACAAACAATAAATGAAATTTAAAACAGATATAATAAAATGGATGTGCTTTGCATTTTTATTATGCGGTTTTTATTCGTCCTGTGTTGAAGAAATAGAATTAAAATCTGATGATTATTTTGAAAGTGCTCTCGTTGTTGAAGCTATACTAACAGATGAACTAAAAACGCATAAGATACTGTTGTCTAGGTCTTATGAAATTAGTAGTGTAAGTCCTATTTTAGAATTTGGTGCTAAAGTGAGTTTAGTAGATGAAAATGGAGTTGTTATTTATTTTCAAGAAGTACAACCAGGTATGTATTTATCAGAAATAGAGTTTCAAGCCATGCCAAATATTGATTATGAGTTAGTAATAATACTAAATAATGGGGATACCATTAAATCTGAGAAAATGCAATTAACGCATCAAACCCAGATTGATGAATTATATGTTCAACGTGGTTTTAATGAAAATAATGTAGAAGGCATATCGGTATTTGTGAATAGTTATGACGAGCAAGGAAGTTCAAAATATTACCGATTTGAATATGAAGAAACCTATAAAATTGTTGCTCCACTTTATACACCATTAGAGCTAGTGCCTAATGATGTGCAGTTTCCTATATTGAACGGAGAATTAGATTTTTCTGATTTGGAAGCCATCATAGAGATGTTGGTAGTCCAAAAATTTAGAGATGAACAAGAACAAATTTGTTATAACACCATTAATTCAAACGATATAATTCAGGTTAATACTAATGTCTTTGATGAAGATCGTTTAGATCAATTTAGAATTCGTTTTATAGGTCGAAATAATTATTATATAGCACATCGGTATAGTATTTTGGTGAGGCAATATGTGCAATCTTTAGAGGGGTATACCTATTATAACTTACTAGATGAATTTTCTCAAAATGAGAATATTTTTTCTGAATCTCAAACTGGTCAAATAGAAGGTAATTTATTCACAATGAATGAGCCGTCAAAATTTGTTATTGGCTTTTTTGAAGTGTCTTCTGTAGATGAAAAAAGAGTATATTTTAATTATTCAGATTTGTTTCCTCAAGAACAGGCCCCTGAGTATTATACAACGTGTGATGATTTTTTTCGGCCACCATTATTAGAAGAAGATTTTGCACATAATATAACGAATTCTCCCTTGCTAGATTACTTAAATTCAGGAATGCAGCTATTCGATGAAGTGGAAGATTTTAATCCTTCCCCATTTGAGAACGCACCATTTAGACTTGTAATAGAACCTTGTGGTGATTGCACTTATTTAGGAAAGAACTACCCGCCAATATGGTGGGAAGAATGATCTTGCATTAGATCTTAATGTAGGATTATAGAATCAATACTTTAGAAAAAATAAAAACGCTAAAGCAACTATACTTTTTTTATTCATAAACAGCTGTAAATGTTTATATTTGACCTTAGCAATATCATTATTATCAATTTATAATTGCTGATTTAGCTTATAGGTGTGGTATAAGAGCCATAGGAAACAACTTAATAAATTATTGTGAAAAACTGTACTAGATTAATTGAACTTAAATAAAGAAAATGAGAACTATTATCAAAATAGGAACCAGTGTCACACTAGTTCTATTGCTGTTGAATTTTTCAGAATTGAATGCGCAAAGTGGTATACAATTCCCTAAACATGATTCTACAAGTGTAAATACGGACTGGCCATACAAACTGCCAATTTGGGGACAAAAAGTTGCGGATAGAAATATTGAATTGCAGTTGCCATTGGGCGTAAATGTTAATTATGTGTACAATCAAATGTCATTGGAATTAACAAAGTTCAGTATGAACTTTTATGATGGTGAAAATTTGGATGATATTATCAATCCAGAAAGTTTAAATTTTACAGAAACTGTTGCCACTGCAAATGGGGTTAATTTTAGGGCTGATGCGTGGATATTACCCTTCTTAAATGTGTATGGAATTTATGCAAAAAATGAAGGGTCCACAAAAGTATCTTTTCAACCACAAGTGATAGAAAATAATTTAGGACCGAATGGAAATTTAAAAGAAATAAGAACACTTGAGAAGCCCATTGATGTTCCTGCCGTTAAATTTAATACCAACTCGTTCGGTATTGGATCTACACTTGTTTATGGTTGGGATAATTATTTTGTTAGTACTGATGCTAATATGACTTGGTCTACATCAGATTTATTAACTGAGACCGTTACGTTTTTTGTAGGTTCGGCTAGAATAGGTAGAAGAGTAACATTTAGAAACAAAATGAAATTAGCGATTTATATTGGTGCTATGTATCGTGATTTTGTGAATAAGGATAATAATACAGGATCCTTAGGGGTACCTGAGTTAGATGAAGCTATGGGAAGGGCTATTGATGGGTTTACAACGATAAATAATGAACAGATTGATCTCTGGGAAAGTTTACCTGATGCCACACCAGGGAAAGACGAAAAACTAGCAGAATTGTACGCAAGAGAAATGAGACTTGAAAACGCAAAAGATCGAGTTGATAGCTCTGATGCTATAAATTATAGTATAAATAAAGAGATAATAAATAATTGGAGTACTCAGATTGGATTTAATTTTGAAATCACCGAACACTGGATGTATAGAGCAGAATTAGGATATCGTGCTGGTCAAAAGTTCTTTATGACTGGACTACAATATAGGTTTGGTTTCAAATAACCTCTCGTAAATGTTGCTCTTTTTTACATTATTTGCTAAGCTGTTATTTTAGTAATTGAAACGGCTACGACGTTAAAATGGTAATAGCAAAATTCAAGTAAAACCAATAAGAAAGTTTATAAAAAGACGAACCCTCTAGTGACCATACTAAAGGGTTCTTTTGTGTGTAATACCTAAATAATCATAAATGATTACTTAAGTGACTGCAAATATAGGCTAATATATTAACGCATCACTATCCAATGTCTGTTTTAAATTGTAAATATAATATGATCGATTTTTATTATATTTAAACAAAACATTTTAACATGAAAAAAATAATGAGTTTACTGTTTTGTGCTATAGTAGCGTTTGGTGTTAATGCACAAAGTGTTATCGGTGGTTGGGAAATGTATTCAACTTCAAAAGAGGGTAATAATTTAAAAAGCGTAGTCATATTTGCAGATGGATATCAAGCCATATCTATTTACGAAGCTGATTCTGGTAAATTTATAAGTGCTAATGGAGGCACATGGCGCTTGGATGGAAATACTATGACGGAGAAAATAGAGTTTGATACCGTGAAACCAGAGCGTGTTGGTAGTGAAGTTAGTTTTGAAGTTGAAATCACTGACAATACGATTCAAATTGTTGGGAGCCCAATGAAATTGCAACGCATAGACAATGGTACTCCTGGTGAATTACAAGGGGCTTGGTTAATGTCGGGTAGAATGAGAGATGGTAAGGAACAATCACGCGATGTTACTAGACCTAGAAAAACCATGAAGATATTATCTGGAACGCGTTTTCAATGGATAGCTTACAATACAAAAACTAAAGAGTTTAAAGGCACGGGAGGAGGAACCTACACTACGATAGATGGTCAGTATACCGAGAACATTGAGTTCTTTTCAAGAGACGATTCTAGAGTAGGCGCAAGTTTAAAGTTCGACTTCAGTTTGGTTGAAGGCAATTGGCATCACAAAGGCTTTTCTAGTAAAGGGGATGCTTTGCATGAAATTTGGAGTGTAAGAGACTAATTGTTTCTAGGATTTTTTCTTACATTTATGGAAATCAACCATTTATGCTTAAAAAAGTATTTGCAAGCGCCGTTTTTGGAGTGGAAGCGTCTACAGTTACCGTTGAGGTGAATGTAGACAAAGGCATTGGATACCACTTGGTAGGACTGCCTGATAATGCCATTAAAGAAAGTAACTACCGTATTGCTGCTGCGCTTCAAAACAATGGTTATA
>JAGSHF010000185.1 GCA_023954685.1 Flavobacteriaceae bacterium
CAACAGCACCTAAGAGGAATGTTAATCCTAAAATGCGTTTGGATTCCTTTTCATATTTATCTTTGATATAAAAATATATGATAATAATAAAAATAGGAGTAGTCGCCGCTATTAATAAATTCATCTTGGGAAATTAAAAAAAATTAAAGGGTTCGTAGAATGTTTTCTTTTATAAATGCAAAATCATTTTGCATTGCGGGAACAATTAGATATTTTGAGGCGTTACCATCCAGTGCATGTGTTATGGTGTCAATTTTAAAAAGTCTCAAATCATCGACTTCTTCTGCTTGCATTTGAAGTTGAGCGATGGTGGTACTTAATTTTGATATAAAAACATGCTGAAATTCATTATCTATAATTCCATTAGGGTGCCTAATTTTATTTTTCCGGACTTTGATTTTATGAAGCTGTTTTTCTTCAATTGTAAGTCCTATTTCTTCTTTAATTTCTCTAATAGCCGCATTATTAATTAATTCGCCGGCATGGATATGGCCTGCAACAGAAACATCCCAATGGTTGGGGAAAGTTTCTTTTTGAGCCCCTCGTTTTTGCAATAAAATCTGTCCATCTTCTGTATAAAACCAAATATGAACTGTCGCGTGAAAAAGTCCGAGTTGATGTGCTTCAGATTTTAAACGAATTTCAGAGGTAGACTTACCTTCGTGTGTTAATATGTCTAAAAATTCATCCAAAAATCAATCCGTTTCTATCATTGTAGTAATGGCATTGATAAGTTTGGTGAAATCTTCTTTGGTATTATATAGGTGGCAAGAAACACGAACAAATTGACCTCTATAAGACACAAAAATGCTTTGATCTTTAAGTGTTTTTTTTAACGCATCTAAGTTAATAGATTCGGGAAGTTTAATCCCAAAAAGGTGATGCGCTCTATGTGATGCATCTTCAATTTCACAGCCTAAGGCCTTTAAACTAATGACGGCATCTTGAGTAATGTGCTGACAGTAGTTCTGAATTGCTTTTGGTGTCCATGCTAAAATTTGCTTTAAAGCCGCGATTTGCATTTGCACATAGATAAAACTGCCGTGTTCTCCCACAGAATAGCGGTTTGCTAGTGGCTTATATTCCGATTCGTAATTGGTTAAACCGGCAAAATTTTCACTACCCAATCGGTTAGACCAATTTTCTTCAATAGGGATACCATTATCAAAGTATGCTCCAAAATAGGCATAACCACAACCATAAGGACCAAACAACCATTTGTAACCTGCACATATAACGGCATCGGGTTGAATTTCATTAGTAGAGAAGGGGAGTGCTCCAATAGATTGACTCCCATCAATAATTAACAGTGCTTGATGAAGCTTTGCTTTCTTACTAATATCTTTTAGGTTGAATATTGTACCATTAGACCAATGAATATTACTTATTGCAATAACTGCGGTGCGATCTGTTATGGCAGCAAGTATAGCTTGATTCCAAAGCAGTCCTTGATCATGTTTAGTAACCGGTGCTTGAACTACCTTTACCTTTGCATTATATTGTTTTGCTAACGATTCCCAAACATAATAATTGCTTGGAAATTGACCTTCAACAACGAGAATTTCGTCGCCTTGATTAAGCTTAATATTATTGGCAACGGTAGATAAACCATAAGATACAGATGGAATGTTCGCAATTCTATTGTGGTCATCAACGTCAATTAACTTCGCAAAAAGCTTTTTGAGTTCTACAACGGGTTCAAAAAAATCTGAAATCGGAATTTGATGGGGTTGACTCTTTTTCTTTACGGCTTTTATTCCGGCTTCCTCTATAGTTTGGAATGAAGGTGATAATGCCGCGATATTTAAATAAGTAACATCTTCTGTAAGATTAAACAGGTGTTTTTGGTTTTGTAGAATCATAAGTGAAAATAGTACCCGTTCAAATCATTAAAACGGTTAATGTTAATGATTTGAAAGGATAATGTTTAATTTATTTAAAGTAGCTAAAAGTTTCGCCATCTTTTATATTAAGAAGGGTTTCATAAATCATTCTAATTACATTTTCCACATCATCACGATGTACCATCTCAACCGTGGTGTGCATATAACGCAATGGTAAAGAAATCAATGCAGAAGCTACACCGCCATTACTGTAAGCAAAGGCATCAGTATCTGTACCTGTTGCCCGCGATAAAGCCGAACGCTGGAAAGGAATTTTCTTAGCTACTGCCGTATCTGTTATTAAATCACGCAATTTTTGTTGCACTGCTGGTGCGAATGCTACTACTGGTCCTTTACCTAATTCCAATAATCCTTCTTTCTTTTTATCAATCATGGGCGTTGTAGTATCATGGGTTACATCGGTAACAATAGCCACATTAGGTTTTATGGTATGAGTTATCATTTCAGCACCACGTAAACCAATCTCCTCTTGAACAGAATTGGTGATATAGAGTCCAAATGGTAATGTTTTTTTGTTTTCATTTAGTAAGCGTGCTACTTCAGCAATCATGAAACCACCCATTCTATTGTCTAAAGCCCGACAAACAAATTTATCTTTATTGAGAATATGAAATTCATCAGGGTAAGTAATAACACACCCCACATGAATGCCCATTTTTTCAACCTCTTCCTTTTTTGCACACCCAACATCAATAAATATATTATCTGGTTTAGGGGCTTCTTCTTTAGCTCTACTTCTGGTATGAATAGCCGGCCAACCAAAAACACCTTTAACAATGCCATTTTTGGTATGTATGTTTACAATTTTACTAGGTGCAATTTGATGATCACTACCACCGTTTCTTATAACATATATTAATCCGTTGTCTGAAATATAATTTACATACCATGAAATTTCATCAGCATGACCTTCAATGACCACTTTGTACTTTGCCTTTGGATTAATTACACCTACGGCCGTACCATAAGTGTCTGTTATAAACTCATCAACATATGGTTTTAAATAATCCATCCAAATCTTTTGCCCATCCCATTCGTAACCAGTTGGTGCTGCATTATTTAAATATTTTTCTAAAAAGTCCATTGACTTTTTGTTTAGAATTCTCTTTTTTGCCATTGTAATTTATTTTCCTCTAAAATAATAATATTAATAGTATTTTAAGGTTAAAGCATTAGTAAATTATTAATTTTGAACCTGATTTTTATTCATACCGGATTCGTATGGATTTTTGAATTTTTATGAAGTATATAGTTTATATCTGGTTGATGCTGCCTATGTTATTAATTGCTCAGGAAACGGAGCAAGATAGCATTGTTACAGAATACATAATAATTAAAGGCGATTCAGTTCCGAGAACTTCTATTGATTTGGATGAAGTAATGTTACTTCATAAGCTGAAATTTGATAGTAAGGAAGATAGAAGACGCTATTTAATTTTACGTCGCAAAACTATAAAAGTTTATCCATATGCTAAGTTAGCCTCAGAACGCCTAGACTCATTAACCTTTAGACTCAATCGTTTAGAGCGCAAAGGTGATAAGAAACGTTATGCAAAGAAAATACAGAAATATATAGAAGGCGAATTTTCTGATGAGTTAAAAAAACTAACCAGAACTGAAGGGCAGATTTTAGTCAAACTAATTCACAGGCAAACAGGTAGGACCACTTTCGATTTGATAAAAGATTTACGAAATGGGTGGCGTGCTTTTTGGTTTAACAATACGGCGAAATTGTTTGATATTTCTTTAAAAGAAGAATTTGACCCATTAAATGAAAAGGAAGACTACTTAATTGAAGATGTGTTGCAACGAAATTTCCAGAATGGCCGGCTTGAGCGTCAAAAATCTGCTTTGGGGTTCGATTTTCTTGAGCTTACAAACAAATGGTTACCACCTTCAAAAACGATATCGCATGAAGATTCAAACTAAATTTGAAGAACAACTTAATGCATGGTCTCATGGTATAGGTGTATTACTTGGGATACTTGGATTAGTTTTCCTTATTATTTTCAATGAAAATAAGACGAACTGGAGTTTATTTAGTGTTATTGTTTATGGCAGTTCAATTATTGTTTTGTTTTCGGCCTCGACCTTATATCATTCAATAGAGAAAGAAGAGCTAAAACATTATTTTAGAATTTTAGATCATATTAGCATTTACTTTTTAATAGCAGGGACTTATACACCAGTACTATTAATTTCGCTCGAAGGCAGTTTGGGTTGGCCTTTATTTTGGGTAGTTTGGGGGATTGCTGTTTTTGGAGTGATTTTAAAATTGTTCTTTACAGGTAGATTTGAGCTATTTTCTACACTACTATATTTAGTGATGGGATGGCTTATAGTATTTGACTTTACAACCCTTGCTGAAGTTATAGGTAGTAGAGGCGTGCTTTGGCTTTTTGCCGGTGGCTTGTTTTATACGGTTGGCATATTATTTTATGCTTTTGAGCGCATTCCTTATAATCATGTGATTTGGCATATTTTTGTATTGGCTGGCGCCATTTGCCACTTTATGATGATGCTTCTATACGTGATTTAGAATAGATTAACATCTATGAGTTGTTCGCAAACCGTGTTTTATCTGTTTTAGGATTGGTTATAAAACAAACTTACAACGTTGCTTTTATCATCTCTAACTTTTGTAATTTTTTCACTAGGCCTTTACGCAAACACGACTTATAACATTATTGAAGTGCTAATTAGATTAAATAGGAGTGCAAAAGGTTAATGTTCTTTGTATTTTTAGCCTTTAATGACATCCTGGTAGTCTTCAAAAAAAGCTTCAAATTTTGACATATTTTCATTAAAAAACACCATTACATCTTGCCAAGTGTTTTTATTATGAATGGATACTTTTTGTACTAGTGGCAAATAAATTCTAGAGATTTCTTTTCCGTTTTCTAAGAAAAACGCTTCTTCAAATATGACATCGGATAGAAACTCTGAAGTTAGGATGGTCTTTAATGCTAATAATTTCTCCCAACAGTTGATTCTATTTTCAAGGTCATCCTCAAGATCAAGACATATGAAAGCCTTTTTTGTGTCAAAGTAAAATTTAAAGGCGAGTCCCTTTATTTTAGTATTGTAAAGTATCCATTTTCTTGGAAATGATTTTCCAAAACTGGTCCAAAACTCTTGTTTTAATTGACGCGATGCTTCTTTAGAGAACATAGGCGATACAAATTCCCAAAATAATTACTAAAATTTTACTCAAATTAAATTTATGACCTTCACTACTTTCGAATAAAATGGTAGTTGAAATATGAAAAAATATTCCAATTACTATAGCATTGATGTAAATAATAAATTCTGATAATTGAGTTACATTATTAGAGATGATTGTACCTAAAGGCGTCATTAGGGCGAAGACGACAAGGAAAAAAACAATTTGTATTGATTTAAATTTTGACTCTAATAAGAATATGGTTATGATAATGGCAATGGGGATTTTATGGATCAAAACACCATAAACCATATCGTTATGTTGGTGAATAGGAAAACCTTCCAGAAAGGCGTGAAAACACAAACTTAAAAATAAAAGCCAAGGGAAGGTTTTGTCATTTTTATGAACATGAACGTGACCATGCTCAGCACCTTTTGATAAAAATTCTAATACAATTTGAAGTAAAATACCAAACATGATAAATACACCCGATATTTTTGCATCTAAATGCTCATAAACTTCAGGCAGTAAATCAAATATTGTTAGTGATAATAGAAAAGCGCCACTAAATGCAAGAAGTAATTTAAAATTAAATGTTTTTTTATCTTTTAGAAATTTAGCTATTAAAAAACCGAAGATTACTGCATATACAGGAAGTAAATATTTGTTCATTTTAAATGGACTACTTTATAATTTAGGAATTACATAAAAATCATAATCAATCTTTCCGAATTGTTTTTTTGAAACGCATTGAGTTTATAATCACCGAAAACTTCCAACAATTCAATACCTGCGCTTTTGAAAAAACTTTTAAAATCTTCTAGTTTTAAAGCTTTCACGCGTTCTTGATAGTTATAATTTTCGCCATTTATAGTAAACGCAATATCTTTAATGATATGCCCTTTTTCAAAGCTTCGGTTTAGTTTAAAAGTAATATCCTCAATAGTTTTTACTTCTTCAGTCACTAAATTATTGAGCACAAAATCCACGTTCATAAAATCGATAACGCCTATACCATTCGGCTTCAAATTGGCTTTAATAGCTTTTATTGTATTTAAGTTGTCTTCATCATTTTCAAAGTA
>JAGSHF010000047.1 GCA_023954685.1 Flavobacteriaceae bacterium
GGCTTTGGTTAACATAAAGATTACAAACAAGAAAATGCCTTGTGTATAGACTACAACTAGGTTTCTACTTAAAGCACCAGTCACAAAAAATAGTGCTGCTCCAAAAAACAGGGTTGGTAAAGTTATTATTAAAAATGTCTTTATATAAACTAATGCATTAAAGGCCAATAAATTATCTGGATGATGCCAAGGCATAAATTCGCCCAACATCATGCCAAATAATATACCAGAAAACACAACTAGTAAAACAGCAAACGCGCCTAAAAATCGACCAAGTAAATAATCTTTTTTCTTGATAGTTGTAGAAAAAATGAGCGATTCTATTTCATATTCAAAATCTCTTAATACCGAAACGCCCATAATCATGGAGGCTAAAATCATGAATATGCCAGTGATTGCACCCATTGTTTTTGCAATCACAAATGGTGAATTATTTTTCATGAGTCCTAAATCGGCACCTTGAAAAACAAAATCTACACCTACAATGGAAAAGAGAAAAAGAAACAAAAAGAATACATAAGTATCTGCGCGCTTAATGCGATATTGTATTTCGAACTTAAAAATGTTATACCACATGACTAATTTGATTTAAGGTTTGAATAATTAAATATTTGTGAGAAATACACATCTTCTAAACTAGAATCAACACCAGTGAATCCATCACCTGGATCAGTATCGCTTAAAATGTGAATGGTCGGCTTCCCTAGAAATAGCTTTTCGCTAATGACTTGGTAGTTTTGTTTGTAAAGGTCTAATTCAGGCTTTTCAATTGTTTTTTTATAAACCTTGCCTTTTAAGTCTTCAATTATATGTAACGGGTTTCCTTTTAAGCAAACCTGCCCTTGATTAATAATGGCCATATTAGTGCAGAGCTCTTTAACATCATCCACAATATGGGTAGATAGAATAACGACAGTGTGTTCGCCTAATTCGCTTAACACATTATAAAAGCGATTACGCTCTACAGGATCTAATCCCGCAGTAGGTTCATCCACAATAAGAAGTTTAGGGTTATTCAGCAGCGCTTGCGCGATACCAAAACGTTGTTTCATTCCACCAGAATAGCCTTTAAGGTTTTGTTGTCGTACCTCATATAAGTTGGTTTTTTGTAAAAGTGCTTTTACTAATTCTTGACGCTCGCTTTTATTCGAGATCCCCTTTAGTACGGCGAAATGATTTAGCAATACTTCGGCAGATATTTTAGGATATAAACCAAATTGCTGTGGTAGATATCCTAATACCTGTCGCAATTCATTTTTTTGTTTTAACACATCAATGTCTCCAAGAAAAACAGACCCACTGTCTGCTTCTTGCAATGTCGATAGGGTTCTCATAAGGGTTGATTTCCCAGCGCCATTTGGCCCTAGTAACCCAAACATACCAGTTGGTATCTCTAATGAAATGTTTTGTAATGCTTTAATACCGTTTGAATATGTCTTTGATAGATTGTCAATAATGAGTTCCATAAGTTTCGTTTTTTAATGGTTTAAACTGTTCGTTGATTGATTGATTGATTGATTGATTTTTTGCTTTAATTTATTGCCGCAGCCAGGAACCTTATTGCCTGATTTTTTTATGATTATATAAATTGATATTACTTGAAACGTCTTTTAGCGTTCCATTTAAAACCAATTGTTTTTGGATGCTTTGTTGATCTTGTATTAGGGTTTAATGTTATCATGATTATTGTTTAAATATTAATTCTCAGCAAACATATTGGGAATTAAAAGCATGCTAAAATATTAGTGACCAACTGAATGCCTAATGGTATACAAATGCCTTAGATGTATATTAAGTCGTTTTGTCCCAGGTTAAGCGTGTTTCAACCACAGGAATAGTATGAATGTCAACTTCTTTGGAGGGTTCGTTTTATTCATTTAGATTTGGGGATGGAATTATTTTTTACAAGATATAAACGGGTTTTTATCACCCTTGCATTAAGCATAGCGTTCTGGATTAGTGGGGAGATTTGCTCACATTACGGATTGCACTATACGAGTATACTTTTTATATTAACTTCAATTAGCTTCCCTATTTATTTATTGTTTTTTTGGATATTTAATAGGCATAAAAATGAAGTATTTTCAAAAATCTTAACGCATTGGGAATGGAGAGTAATCCCTGTGTTAAGCGCACTCTTTTGTTTATTGGGCATCATTGAATCCAATCCAGAAAGACCAGATTTTACCGCCGTATTTAGCCTGTTTTTGGTATATACAGTTCTTTTTACAGTTGTGCTTATCATAAATTATTACCGTCAAAAAAAGGGAGTGCCATTACTGTCCAAGTCTTTTATTAATAAATTGATTTTTTGGTCATTTGCTATTGGTATTGGTAGAATATTAATCTTAGTTGATGAATATGGGGATACCGATGCGCTAGCGTTTATTGCAATTTTCTATTTTCCATTACTCATTATTTTAGTATTGCGTTGGGTTTTTAAGCAAACTAAAGCTATTCTTACATTAAAAAATGAAAAGGCAAAAACAGAATTGCAGCATTTAAAAAGTCAGGTGAATCCACATTTCTTCTTTAATACGCTGAACAATTTATATGGTTTAGTAGGAACGGATGCTAAAAAGGCTCAAGATTTGATTCTTAAATTGTCTGATATGATGCGTTATAGTATTTATGAAGGAGAAAAAGATACAGTAACTCTTGAAGAAGAAGTCGATTATTTAAAAAACTATATTGAACTTCATAAAATGCGCTATCGCAAAGAAATTGATATAAAATTTATAAATGATAGTTCAGAAAATCACAAAGTAATGCCATTGCTATTTATTATACTTTTAGAGAATGCTTTTAAACACGGTGTAGAAAATTTAAGAAAAGATGCTTATGTTTATGTTCATATAAGCACAGAAGGCAATAACATTCAGTTTACGGTAGAAAACAACTTTGATTCTACAGCCATAACAGAGCAATCAGGCATTGGTCTTAAAAACCTAAAACGGAGACTTGAATTGGGGTATTTAAATAAACATGCTTTATCTTTTACAAGCACCGAAGATGTATATAAGGTTGCATTAACTATTTCGAAATTATGACAACATATTTAATTATAGATGACGAATATATCGCCCATGACATCATAAAAGGGTATTGTGATTTATTACCTAATATGAAGCTGATGAAGCATTGTTATGATGCTTTGGAAGCTTTTGAATATTTAAACTCAAATCAAGTTGATTTGATTTTTTTAGATTTAAATATGCCAAAACTAAAAGGTTTTGAATTTTTAAAAATATTGCCAAACCCACCAAAAGTTATTGTAACTACGGCTTATAAGGAACATGCATTAGAAGGTTTTGAACTTAACGTATCGGATTACTTGTTGAAACCTTTTAGTTTTGAACGTTTTTTAAAAGCGGTTAATAACGCAATAAGTAGTCCTATAAAAACTCAAGTTAAAACTGCGGATAATACAGAAAGTAATCCAAAAAGTATTTTTATTCGTTCCAACAAGAAGCATATACAAGTTGAAATTGGTGCGATTCAGTATATAGAAGCTTCTGGGAATTACACTAAAATAATTACGACTGCTGAGACGATAACCATCCGTGAAAAAGTTTCCCATGTATTAGAATTATTACCTGATGAAGAATTTTTACAAGTTCATAAATCGTTCGCTGTTGCCATCAAACATATAAAAAGTATAGAAGGCAATAGAATTTATATTGCTGATCATATGATACCCATTGGTAAATTATATAAAGCCAATCTTATTAAAATTTTGAATTAAATTATTGCCAGAGTCATTATTAACCATTTATTGTTTAGGTCTTAAGTTCTCAAGAACCTTAACATCTACCCAAAAAATATCAACATTTTCATAATCTTTAGAGCCCACATTTCTACTAAAAAAAAGATATTTGCCATCGGGTGTGATACTCGCAGACGCTTCCCAGGCATCAGTATTTATTTTATCACCTATATTAATGCCATTACCCCAAGTACCGTCAGTCTGTTTGAAACTGATATAAATATCAGCATCTCCAAAACCATCTTCTCGTGTTGCATCAAATAATAAATAGGATTCATCTGGAGCAATAAATGGGTGACTTAAAAACGTTCCTGTGTTTATTGCTTTAGGTAAAGCTTTAGGTGTTTCATATTTCCCGTTGATGAATCGTGAATAACGTATAGGAAATGTAGAATCATTCTCTTTATAGGTATCAAAATAATAGGTGCCATTTGCTGATTCAGATAGTCTCATAATATACATCGAATCATTACTTACAATAGGAGGTTCTAGTTTTTGTAAGCTAGACCATCCTGTTTCAGTTCGTTTTAAGTAGCTGGTTCCTAAATGCATGGTGTTGCCATCTGGAGAAATTACGGGTCTTCCAATCCAAGGAGAAGCCACTATAGATTTTTCCCAAACCGTTGTGGTATCATTGTATTTGTATTCGTAAAAAGTTGATTTTATATTTTTTTCCCCTCTTCTAATAAAATAAAAGGCTTTCATATCATGCGCAAATGCACCATCATACTCATAAATCTCTGTAGAAACTAGTCCAGGGGCAAAAGGAATCGGTGTTAAACCAGGAGGCTTTTGTCCTAAGTATGGGTTGTCTATAGTGGAAACTTTATTATTCTTTGTTTCTTCATTTTTAGGTTTACAACTATGTATAGAGATAATTCCAACTAATAGAAATAATGTATGTGCTTTTTTCATTTTATTATTTATGCTTTAGATTCATAATTACTTTAGCATCTACCCAATAGATATCAGCTTTATTATTTCCGTAACCCCTATGAAAGAAGAAATATTTTCCATCAGGCGTTATACTGCCATAGGCCTCAGCAAATTCTGTGTTTATTGTATCTCCCAAATTAATTGAAGGTCCCCAAGAACCATCTTCTTGACGAAAAGAAATATACAAATCTGCACCTCCATATCCCCCTTTTTCTCTTTGATCATCCCAGATTACATAAGACTCATCTGGAGCGATAAATGGATGTGCGTTCCAATCTCCTATATCTTCAATATTTAAAGTTTTAGGTTTTTCATGAACACCATTTAGTAGTCGAGAATAACGAAGAGGCCCGGTCTCACTTGCTTCATCAAAATAGAACGTACCGTTGGAGGCAGCGGTAAGCCGCATAATGCGATAGTTATCAAAAGGAGCACCAAGATCTTTTGCCTCAGACCAACCAGCAGTAGTGCGCTCTCTATATTTTTTTCCCAAATACATGATTTTCCCATTTTGTGAAATAAAGGGCTCTCCAGCTTTTTCCGCCACAAGTGATTCTGTCCATTTGTTATCTTCATATTTAATAACTACCAAGGCATTGCTTTTATACTCCCCTCCTCTTCTACGAAAATAAAACTCCTTTAAGTCTGGAGTAAAGACACCAGCCGCCTGTCTAAATTCAGTTTTAATAATTTCAGGAGCAAACAATTCAGGGATTAAACCTGGTGGTTTTTGCCCGAGATAAATATCTTCTGATATTGGTGAAATTAATTGTTTAGCACTCTCATTTTTAGTCAAACATGCGTTTAAAAACACAAGAACCAAAATACAATTCAACTTTTTCATCATTTAACGTCTTTAAAATATGCTGTTTTTAACTTGCTTATAATTTCAGTGCTTACCCAATAAAAGTTTGATAATCCTCCTTCTTCATTATATCTACCAAAGAATAAATACTTACCATCAGGAGTAATACTGGGGCACGTTTCCCCGAAATTTGAATTCACCTCATTTCCAAGATTAATTGATTTTGACCATGTCCCGTCTTTTTTCTTGAAATATACATAAATATCACTTTTTCTTTGAGCATCATCTTTATTCCTAGCATTTATCACTAAATAATCCTGAGATGGGGAAATAAAACCATGAAAACCTTCGGTTCCCAATTCGTGCACTACGGGATATTTGTTATCTTTTTTAGGTGCATAGTACATTTTAAATTTTGACACATTGGTATAATAAAGATCTCCATTTTTTGCTTCATTAGTATAAAAAACGAAATCATCATTTATAGGTGAATCAAGTTGTTTTGCAGCACTCCAAGAATCTCCTAAACGTTTTACATACCAACTTTTAACTGATTCTTTATGATGCGGCAATGTAAAAGAATCATGAGCAATAAAATGCAATGTCTTTCCATCAGGGCTAACAAATGGATGCATTTCTGCAACTTTTTTACCTTTCGTAAAATTCGCTTTTTTTGGAGTATTCCATTTATTGGCTTCGAGTTTTGAATGATATATACTTGGCTCTTCGTTTTTTCTATTTGCTGAAAAGTATACTTCATCTAAATCAGGAGAAAACGAGATCCCATGCTCATATCTCCCATCTATCGAAATAACTCCTGGAGCAAAAATTTCTGGAATTAAACCTGGTTGCTTTTGTCCTAAGTAGGCCGTTTCTATTGCTAATGTTTCCTTTTCCTTTTCTTTCTGTTTTTTCGTATTACAGGCATTAAAAAAAAGGGCCAATACAAATGCTAAAATAATATAGGTCTGTTTCATTGTTTTTGGTTTTAATTGTCTTTTGATAATCCTATTTTATTCTTTTTTCTTTTTGATCGCAACTACACGAAACCCAAAATATTCATATAACTCACCTGTAAATCTACTTCCGTACCGATAAGCAACACTATTAAATTTGGAACCAAGATTCCATCCACCACCACGTACAACTCTTGTATGGCCTTCAGCAGCGCCTTTAGGGTTATCTTTAGGGCTATTGGCATAATAATCACTTTCATATTTATCCATACACCATTCAAAAGCATTACCGCTCATATCGTAAAGACCTAATTCATTTGCTTTTTTAACAGCGACATCATTTGCTTTATTTTTAGAATTACCATCATGCCAACTCACATCGGTTAAGTTATTTGAGCCACTGTATTTATACCCTTTAGATTTATTCCCACCACGTGCTGCAAATTCCCATTCTGCTTCATAAGGGAGACGTACTTTTTGGTCTAATTTACCAGAAAGCCATTCTGCATAATCCATAGCATCTCGCCAGCTTACGTTTACCATAGGGTGGTTATCTTGCCAACCCCAACTAGGCTTTTTGGGCATTCCTACTCCTGTTTCATTACAATAATAACGATATTGGGCAACAGTAACTTCAGATTGACTAATATTAAAACTCTTTAATGTTACCTTGTGGGTTGGTCGTTGATCTTTATTCCCCTTTCCAATTTCATCCCCCATTGTAAAAGTACCCCCTTCTACATGCTTAAATTCCGGTAGGTTTTGTCCAAAACTAATACCAGTTAATAATAGAAGGATGAAAGAAGTTAATTTTGCTATATTTTTCATTTTGTTCATTGATAATACTGTTTATAAATATTGACATTCACTAGAACACCTCTATTAAATTTGAAAAAAGCTCGATATCTAAAAATTAAATATTCGATAAAAATATAGTTTTATCTACGTTCAAAACTTTAAAGAGGATAAACACAACAATTAAGTGACAAAACCATTTCGTCATTGATATAAGGTTTTTGTAAAGAAATTATGGATTTATGCATGTATAGATATTATCTTTATAACATCATTAATAAAAGTGTTTATGATTAAAAAATCTTTGAAGCAAACTATACTTTTAAATATAGGCGCCTTTTTATTGGTACTTCTACTTGAAATTTTGAGTATATGGGCAATTAAGGATAGATTTGATAATAATTATTCTTTTTTCTTACATAGTCTTAATTATACAATTGCCATTTTGGCCATCATATGGATCAATCATTTTATATTCATTCCATTTTTTTTTGATAAAAGACACTATGTTTTATATACAATTCTTCTCATCGGGAGTGTGTTTATTGGGGCATATTTGAAAGGTTATGGGAAGGATGGCTGGTATGGTGTTTATAAAATGATCTTTTTTCTAATATATACTACGGGAACTGGAATGGCGGCCTTCTTTATACGAAGAAATATACTGTTCAGAAAAGAAAATGATTATAAAGAAAAATTACAAAAAGAAATGGAGCTAAATTATTTAAAAGAGCAGGTGAACCCTCATTTTTTATTTAACTCATTAAATAGTATTTATTCGCTCTCGAGACAGCAATCACCGGAAACTCCAGATGTAGTAATGCAGCTTTCAGAATTAATGAGGTATCAGTTAGAAAGTTCTAAAAAAGATACTGTTTTATTGAAAGAAGAACTTGAATTTATAGAAAATTATTTATTGCTTGAAGAAAAAAGACTAAGTAAACGTTGTACTATTGAGTTTTTAATCTCAGGTGATTTGAAGGGCTTAAAGATTGCCCCAATGTTGCTCATTCCTTTTGTTGAAAACGCTATTAAGCACGGTGCCCGCAGCACTAACGAACAGAGTACGATTGATATTTCTGTGACTGTAAAAAATACGACTCTTAATTTATTAGTAGAAAACTCCAAACCTAAAAAAAGTGCTGTATCAGAAAGAAAAGGCTTGGGACTAGACAATGTAAGAAGGCGTTTAGATCTTTTATATTCTAACTCTCATGCTATTGAGATTGAAGATAAAGTAGATACCTATCATGTGAATTTATCTATTGATTTAAAATTGTAATGCTAAAAAAAAGTAATTAATGATTAAAATTGGTATCGTAGATGATGAAATTCTAGCGCGTAAAGTGTTAGAAGATTATTGCTCTAAAATCGACAACTTTGAATTGGTATTAAGCACAGGGAACCCACTTGAATTCATAAATTTTGCGCAGCAAAATGAAGTTGACCTCATTTTTTTGGATATAGAAATGCCAGAACTTAATGGTATGGAAATATTGCGTTCTATGTTACATCCTCCCAAAGTCATTTTAACTACTGCTTATTCTGATTACGCCTTAGAAAGTTATAATTATGGTGTTGTAGATTATTTATTGAAACCTGTAAAACTTGAACGCTTTTTAAAGGCCATAAATAAAGTGTCAACAACAATATTAACGCAGCCCAATGTGAATAATGAAAGTAAAGAACTTCAAATAAAACATGATGGAATGCCCGTTAATATTGCATTTGAATCCATTTTATATATTCAGAGTTTTGGGAATTATTTGAAGATATTTACAGATTCAAGAATGTACCTTATCCCAGAAACACTTATTAATATCACGACGTTATTATCTGAAAATTTTCAGCGCACGCATAAATCATACATTACCAATTTAGATAGAGTTACAAAAGCCACCAGATCACATTTAGTAATTGATACTATTGAAGTCCCTATGAGTACAATGTATAAGGTTATTGTTCTTGAAAAATTAGAAGTTTTAGCAAAATTAAAAAACAGGTAGAACCCATTTTACTTAGGCCTACTCGATCTATTAGAACTTAAAAAATGCTTGCTTAAAATGAAGCGCTAATCACCTTATATTAAAGCGTTTATTCGCCATGTTTGCACATTAGTATGCTAAGCCCGAGCTAGCGCATTCATTTAAAAAGGTCTAGCAAACTTTTTCTTAATTGGTTAGGTCCTGATTTTGTATGAATAATAATTCAATAATATAAGCTTCATGAATTTTTAAAATGGATGCATGTAAATTTGGAAACGTTAATTAATATAAAAAACCCTCGCTACAAACGAGGGTTTTTGAAGCCACAAAATATACTTAGTCTTTAACGTCTTTTTTATTTGTTTTAAGAGGATTTAAGATATTACCATCGGCATCAATATCGATAATAGCATCAAAGCCAAGTCCTTTAAGGTTTTCAATAATTTTACTTTTATCACCTACCATAAACCAATTTACGGCATTTGGGTTTACGACTTGTTGGCTTACCTTTTTAAGGTCTTCTAGGTTGATATTACGAACATTATCGTCGTATGTTTGATAATAATCATCGGGAAGATCGTATTTAACCAGATTATACAACGAATTATTTACCGCGTTATTTGTTTCCCACTGTCCAGGAAGCTTTAGAATTTGATTGGTTTTTACTTTATCTAATTCTTCTTGAGTTGCTGGTCTTGAAGTCACAAAATCGTTAATTTCCTTTCTGAGCTCTGTTACAGATTCAGATGTTTTATCAGTTTGCACTGGAGCATATAAAATGAAAGGTCTATCTTCTTTATTATCTAAGGTTAACCCTGCAGCTCCATAAGACCAATGTTTATCTTCACGTAAATTCATGTTTATTCGCGATGTAAATTCACCCCCTAATATGTTCACCATCTGCTCTACAGCAACTTCAGATACCTCGCCATAGCTCTTTGTAAGATGACCTCCTAATATCACCGTTTGTGGCGATTCGGCACGATCTACGAGGTATAAGGTATTTGATGTATTAGATTTTCCTTTTGTAAAAGCAATTGTAGGGACTTCGCTAGAATTCCATTTCCCAAAAGATTGTTCTAATTTGCTTTTCAATGTTTCCATATCAATGTCACCTGTTACTATAAGGGTTGCATTATTTGGTTTCATCCAAGTATTATAGTAACTAACCACGTCGTCTTTTGTAATACTCGCTACTGTCTTTTCATAACCAGAACCTGTAAATGGAGTACTATAAGGATGACCTTCACCATAGAGAAATTTATTCATAGACCTTAAAATCATTCCAAGAGGCTGTGACTTTTCTTGTTTAATAACATTAATTTGTTCGTTACGTAATCTGTCAAATTCTTTCTCAGGAAAAGCTGGGTTAAGAATCACTTCGGCATAAATATCAATACTCGCGTCAAGACTTTGATAAAGTGCATTTAAAGAAACACTCGATATATCTGAATCTGAATTAGAATTTAGGTTAGCTCCAAGGAGTTCAAGCTTTTCGCTAATTTCGAGTGAGTTCATGTTGGTGGTGCCTTCATCCATTAAATTCATTGCTAATCTGGCTGTACCTGGTTTACCAAGTATATCTGTTTTATATCCAGCATCGAACATCATATCCATAACCACCGTTGATACGCCTTCTCTTTGAGCGAGAACTATTTTAAGACCATTAGGCAAAGTGCTTCTCTGAATTTCTGGAAATTTTGATGGTTTAGGAGTGCCTAGTTCTGGCAAACTTGAACGATCTACTTCTACATTTGTTACTGAGTATTCTGGAAAAGGTTTACAAACAATAGTATGTTTTCCGTGACTCAACCATTTTTTTGCAGTCGCTTGGAGATCAGAAATGGTGGCCTCTTCAATATATTTTAGCTTTTGCTGGTAATATGAAGCTTCACCATGATAGGTTTCGTTTAAAGCCAAGATATCAGACACGCCACCAAAACCACCAATGCGTTCTAATCCTTTTATAAAACTTGAAAAATAAGAAGCCTTTACTCTTTTTAGTTCAGCCTCTGTAGGGCCATTTTCAATAAGATTATTTATTTCGTCGAGTAATACCTTACCAACCTGTTCGGCATCACTTTCTGATTTGACATTCACATATGAAACAAACGTACTAGAAATCTCTCCTGAGGATTGAAAGGCTGCAACTGAACTGGCGGTTTGATCTTCGTATACTAGTTTTTTATAGAGCCTAGAATTTTTACCGCTACTTAATATAGAAGAAATTAAATCAAAATGAAGGTCTTCTTTGCTCCCGTATTGTGGCGTATTCCATGCGTACAATACTCTTGTTTCTGGAACACGATCTTGATACTCTTGATAGGTGTCAGTTGTTTTAATTGGAATATTCACCAGTTGACGCTCAATTGTTGGTCCAGAAGGAATATTCCCAAAGTAACTAAGTACTTTTTGATACACGTCTTGAGGTTTGATATCTCCAGCGACTACTACAACCGCGTTTGCAGCGCCGTAATAGCTTTTGAACCAATGTTTCACATCTTCTAAGGATGCTGCATTAAGGTCTTCCATTTCGCCAATAACAGTCCAAGAGTAAGGATGTCCTTTAGGATACATTGCTTTGGTTAATAATTCCCATTGCTTGCCATATGGTTGATTTTGGCCTTGTCTTTTTTCGTTTTGAACCACACCTCGTTGTTCATCAAGTAATTCTTGATCAACAACCCCTAGTAGATGACCCATTCGGTCTGATTCTAAAAATAAAACCTGGTCTAAAGCGGCAACTGGCACATTTTGAAAATAATTGGTTCGGTCGTTATTGGTTGTTCCATTAAGATCTGTACCACCAATTTTTTCTAGTGCTAGAAAATAATCGTAATCGAAATTTTCACTGCCGTTAAACATTAAATGTTCAAATAAATGAGCAAAACCACTTTTGCCTAATTTCTCGTTTTTAGAACCTACGTGATACCAAACATTTACAGCTGCAATAGGCGCTTTATGATCTTCATGTATTAGGAGAGTCAATCCATTGGGCAGGACAAATTTCTCGTAGTCGATATTAATATCGCTGGCCGAAAATTCGAATGTTTGTGCAATAGCGAATTGAAAACTTAATAGCATTAACACTGAGTAATAAAATGATTTTTTCATTATATAATTGGTTTTAAATATTCTAATGGTATAGCTTCTCAAAATTCTCTTTTGAGTAATAATATAATATGAGTAGGATGACATTATTGATTACAACCAAATACATTTCAGAATTTGCTTGAAAATAATCGATGGAAAAGGGGGATTTTTCTAAATATACAACAATCCAAGGGTATTAATTCTCTATTACAAGATTAATACTGTTTTGGGAGTTCGTTAAACTGACAATCTCAATTTCATAAATCTTAAATAAAAATATTTTAAGTCGTTATTATGGCTTTATAAATATCATGCAATGTTGCCAAGGTAAATTATCGAGATTTTGATCCAGTTTAAGGCCTACGGCCTTCAATTCTTTCACAGCTTGTTTCTGTGTCATCTTATGTACTTCTTTAATGGGCACCCTAAAATCTTCACTACGATATTCGATCAAGAAAATCTTCCCATTTGGTCGTAACGCTTTTTTTATTGACTTCATCATTTCATAAGGGTGACTGAACTCATGGTAAACATCGACCAGTAAAATCTTGTCTACTGAGTTTTCAGGAAGGTTTACACTAGTTTCAGTACCTAAAATAAGTTCGACATTATTAATATGTTTAGCTTCTTTTTTAGATTGTATTTCGCCCAACATTTCCGATTGTATATCCACGGCATATATAAGTCCTGTATGTGCCATAGTAGCCATTTTAAACACATGGTAACCAGAACCTGCACCAATATCGGCAAGGGTATCGTTTGGTTGTATATTCATGTTCAAAAGTAAAGTGTTTACATTTTCTTCAGCTTCTCGCTCTGGACGCTCTAACCATTCCATACCTTCAAAGCCCATTACGGATGCTATTTCGCGGCCCATGTACCACTTTCCAATACCATTAGGGTCATTAGCTTTATAGGTATACGGATTTTTTTTCGATTCATTCTGTACGCCACAGGAAGATAAAGCGATGCATACCAACAGCGCATACAATAGTTTAATTAATTTTGATTGGCTCAGCATTGTCCTTGAGGTTTTAAAATTAGTTCATGCATTCTGTAATCTATGCAAGAAATTTTATTTAAAAATACATCCATTATTATAATTATTGAACTATTATGTAACTTATACCAAGTTTCTTTCGTCATACTTTATGTAGATTACAAATCAATATCACTAATTAAAAATCAACTATGAAATCAAAATCAAATTATCAGTCTATTAAAAACGTCAGTTTAGCACTTTTTTTAATACTCATAAGCAGTATGGGTTTTGCTCAACCGAAAGTGGAACAAATCGATCAACTCATAAATACCTACGAAGCATATGGTCAATTTAATGGCTCTGTTTTAATATCGGATCAAGGAAAAGTTATTTATAAAAAAGGATTTGGCATGGCCAATATGGAATGGGATATACCAAATCAGCCCAATACTAAACATCGCTTAGGTTCTATCACCAAACAATTTACGGCGATGCTTATTTTACAATTAGTAGCTGAAGGACAATTAGATTTACAAGAACCTATTAGCAAATACTTGCCTGACTATCCAAAATCTACGGGCGGTATCATTACGACGCATCACCTACTTACGCATACTTCAGGCATACCAAATTACACCTCATTTTCTAATTTTATGGCGGATGAAAGTCGCAATCCATATAGCCCAGTAGATTTTGTAAAAAAGTTTGATGAAAAAGAATTGGATTTTGCACCTGGCGAAAAATTTAGTTATAGTAATTCTGGCTATTTTCTTCTAGGGGTTATTGTTGAAAAATTATCAGGAAAAACGTACGAGCAAATGCTTCAGGATAATATTTTTGTACCCTTAGGGATGAACGATACGGGTTATGATAATCATGGCGATATTTTAAAGAACAGGGCTACAGGTTACGAAAAACAAGGCAAGAACTATAGGAATTCTAGATACTTAGATATGACGATTCCTTATGCAGCAGGTTCTATGTATTCAACTGTTGAAGATCTTTATAAATGGGATCAAGCCTTATACACCACTACCCTTTTACCTCAAAAATACATGACGATGTATTTTGAACCTTACATACCTGCTTTTGGGAAGGCTCATTATGCTTATGGTTGGGGTGTAGGTTATGCCAAAATTGGAAAATCTAACGATAGTATATATACTATTGGACATGGTGGCGGTATTAATGGATTTAATACTAATATTTCTAGAGCAACTTCTGATAAGTCTCTTGTAGTTCTATTGAATAATACTGGTGGTGCACCTCTTGACGAGATGACAAGGGCTATACGAGGCATTATGTATGGCAAAGCATATGATATGCCTAAAAAATCGGTAGCAGACGAAGTATTAACTGTGATTGAAGATAAAGGAATTGAAGCTGGAATTGCACATTATAATAAAATTAAGGACTCTGAAGATTATGATTTAAGGGAACGAGAAATGAATGATATCGGCTATCAACTTATGGGTTCTGATAAAGTAGAAGAAGCCTCCAAAGTATTTCAACTTATTGTTGAAACGTATCCTAAATCCTCTAATGCATATGATAGTTTAGGAGAAAGTTATATGAAACTGGGTAATAATGAATTAGCGATTAAAAATTATAGAAAGTCGATAGAACTAAATCCTAACAATCAAAACGGAATCGATTTTTTAAAGAAATTAGGGGATGATGTAAGTGATTTAGAAACAGAAGTAACCATATCCGAAACTATTTTGGAAACTTATATAGGGAAGTACGAACTCAAACCTGGATTCATTCTTGAAGTAACTAAAGAAGGTAATCAATTAAAAGCACAAGCTACAGGTCAACCCAAATTTGACGTTTTTCCAAGAACTGAAACTGAATTTTATTTAAAGGTAGTGGATGCACAAATAGTCTTTAATAAAAATGAAGCTGGAAAGGTAGAAAGTTTGACGCTTTTTCAAGGCGGACAAGAAATGCTTGGTAAGCTAATAACAGAATAATTTAGCAAAAATAATTAATATAAATAAACACTTTCCAAATTAGGAGAGTGTTTATTTTATCTATTAAAATGGATTTATTATTTATTAAAAACACTCCTTAAGAACTGCAGGACAACATAGAACAGCCTGCTTTATGTCTGGCCCAATCGGGTCGTTTTACGAACCATTTCTCATGGTCTGGCTGTTCATCATAAGGTTGTTTAAGCAAATTAAATAATTCATCAATTAATTTGTAGTCCCCTTTGTTGGCATCATCTATTGCTAATTGTGCCATATAATTACGCAATACATACTTAGGATTCACTTGGTTCATTTTCGTTTTTCTTTCATCAGAAGTTAAAACTTCATGTTGTAAACGTTCTGCATACGTTTTAAACCAGAAATTCCATTTTTGCTTTATCACATCTGAAACTTCATTAATGATATAAAAAGCATCTTTAATGATCGGTATGCCTTTTAATGGTTCTTCCAGAGAAAACTCGCTTAAATTTCTGAAGAAAATCGTCATATCCGTTTCTGTCAATTGCAGGACTTCTTCTAGGTTGGCAATTAATGCTTTATCCTTTTGTTTAACAGTACATAGCCCTAATTTACTGCGCATCATATCTAGATATTGAGCTTGTGCATTCTCATGATAAGCATGTAGGATACGTTCTAAGTCTTCTGCTTCCTCGATTAATGGATATAAAGCATTTGCCAACTGATATAAATTCCAAAGGCCTATATCCAATTGTGCTCCATAACGGTATCGTTTAAATTGACTATCGGTAGTATTGGGAGTCCATTGCGGGTCATAGCCTTCTAACCAGCCATAGGGTCCGTAATCTATGGTTTGTCCAAGAATGGACATGTTATCAGTGTTCATGACCCCATGAACAAAACCTACACGCTGCCAATGAATAAGCATCTCTAAAGTATGTTCTACTACGGCCTCAAAAAACTGGACATAGGTTGCTTTTGAGGGTTTTCCCAATTGCGAATAATGATGTTTTATGGTATAATCTACAAGTGTTTTTAACGTTTCATTATCTTGTCTTGAGGCTAATATTTGATAATTTCCAAAACGCAAAAAACTTTGGGATGCTCTACTAACTATTGCTCCTTTTTCATAAGCTCGATTTCCATCGTAGAGCATGTCTCTCATGACATCATCTCCTGACAATGCCAATGATAACGCTCTGGTTGTAGGCACTCCTAAATGATACATCGCTTCGCTACACAAATACTCCCTAACGGATGATCTTAGCACTGCTAAACCATCTGCGGTGCGAGAGTATGGCGTCTCTCCTGCCCCTTTTAGTTGCAAAACCCAATGTTGTTGTTGGTGTTTAACTTCAGCTAAATTAATAGCGCGGCCATCCCCTAATTGTCCTGCCCAATTACCAAATTGATGTCCACCATAACACATGGCATAGGGTTTTGTATTCGGCAATATACTATTGCCTGTAAATACATTTAGAAAAGCCTTGCTCGTGCCATCTTCTGGAGACATGCCTAATGCAGATAGCATCTCATTAGAAACATGTAGCATTTGTGGTTGTGCAGTTTTCTTTGGAGTAACATAAGAGAAACAAGCGTTTTTTACTTGTCTTCTTGAGTTCTCAAGAATAGGATCTGCAGGCAATTCTTTAATAAATCTATCTACTATGTTAAGTTTCATGATGGTACCTTTCTGTCTAATTATTCACTATTTCACGCTATTACGCTTCTAAGTTCAAGTTATTTAAAGCATTATGAATACCCTGGTACTAGTTTAACTAACCATTTATGAAGCTCTTCTTTATAAGGGTTTCGTAACTTCTTTTTTCCAACAGTAATCGTTGGGAAATTTAGGTTTTTATTTTCATAAAGGCCACGCAATTCTTGAGCGTGTTGTGTGTTTTTTTCAACATCTAAGAATTGATATGGCAATTCAGTTTTGTTCAATAATAATTTGTAATAGTTGGTTTTATGACACCTTTCAGTGCCATACAATTTAATAGTAGGAATAGCATCCATCTTAAAGTGTTTTAATGAACTGTTTAGCTGCATCAGGATTTAAATAAAAATCACTGTCAACCACATTGTCATGTTTATCAATAAACAAAAACCACGGCGTTCCTTTAGTGTGATAATTTGTTATGATATTAGATTTTGATCTTGCATCATCTCCGGCATCATGGCCAAACTGAATTTTTACGTTGTACTTTTTCTGAGTTGCCACCATTTTTTTATAAGTATTAGCATCATGACTTTCAAACACCGTTTGGATTGCTAAAAAAAACAACGTTTGTATTCCCATCTAAAGCATTCACCATTTTCTTTAAATCTGTTAAGATTAAATTCCCTAGGTTAGGGTGTTTAGAATATTTAAAATTCATTTCAAACGATTCTCAGTTTTTATTTGATCAAGTTTTGTGACCCTAATCCAAGGCCTTGTATGTTGCCTACGGCTTCATTAATACTTATATTAAGTCGTTTTATTCGAGATTTATCAATATATAAAACCGTTCCAGACCAAGGGCTTGGTGCTCCTGGCACATAAACCACGACTTTGTTATTAGACGTTTCCTCTATTTCAAAACAAAGCTGTTCGCTATCGTCAAAAGAAACAAGAACAGGAATGAAATTTTCTGATGCTTTTTTTGTTGTACTAATACCATCCATAAAGCCTTTTATTATTGGATATGCAGGCAGTTTTTTAAGTATTTTGTTTTCAATTCCGTTTTGAATTTTCGTCATTATCTTACCCGTAGACAATATACCCGCAAGAAAACAAATAATCACAAGCAATAATACTACCAATATATTAGCAACAGCAATTCCTCCAATACTATCTAGCGGAATAAGTTTTTCTAATGGCTTTGCCAGTAGTATTAAAAAGCTGATGAATTTTATGACTATAATTACTAATAGCATTATAGGAATTAGGAATAATACGCCTCCAATTATTGTGTTTTTAATATATTTAATCATAGTCAGTTAGAAATTAATTGGTTATATCATTTTTTACGAAAACATGTTATACGACTAGAAATACCCTAAAGTATACCAACCATTTTGCCCTAAAAAACATCAGGTTAATATGCAAAATAATTTACTTCAAGATCAAAACGTCATGGAGGTTCACCAAAAATAGATGTCTTACCTCGTGTAAGATTAATTGGAATTGTTCATTATTCCATACATCATTCAAAAGCGGTGAAATACCATTATCCAGGCCGTGGTGCTGTTAATATATTAAAATTTTGGAGTATTTGCACATTTGTGCATCATAATTAGTTGGCGTTCTTCTCAGATAACGCTTTTAATTTCTTATAATAAATTGATTTGCAAGGCGGTTCAATCTTTA
>JAGSHF010000066.1 GCA_023954685.1 Flavobacteriaceae bacterium
TACCTTGTATATTTCATTGGTTTGTTATCATCAGCAAATCGTTTGCGTAATTTTTTAAAGAACGGAATCATAAAGTGTTAGTTAGTATTTCTAAAGATACTGAAATTCTCAAAGGTGAGTTTTGAGCATAAAAAAAACCACATAATAGGAATGTGGTTTAATTTCATATTGTTATTAGCACAATTTGTATTGGTTTACTAAAAAGTTAATCGAACAATACGATTCCAACTTGATTCTCTTAATACAGACCAATTACTCAAATTGTTGTTATTAGCTACAGCGTCTTTCCAAGCTTGACTTGCTTGTCTTGTTTTCATACGAGCTTCCCAATTTTTGTGGTAATCAAATCTTGAATTATCAAGTAGCAGCACCATATAATCAGCATCTTTTGCTCCAAATAAATTTTCGAAAACTGCTATATGAAAATTAATGCCGAGACTTTTATCCAATTCATTTATTCTCTTTCGATTTGCTTCAAAGGCTTCATTCTGACCAAAATCCACGCTCATATATTGAACACGTCTATACGTTACTTTTTCCTTTTCTTCAGCACTTAATGAAGCAAAGTTTTCATCCGCTGTACTGAGATCTGGTCTGAACTTCCAAACCGTACCTTCTTTAAAATCTGTAGTTGCAGCAAATTTTTCAAAAGTCCCATCTTCCATAGGAGTCATTCCTTCCATGGTTTTCATGATTTCGTCATTTTTGCCTTCCTGGTTTTCAATATGTTTAGCCATATCGGATAATGAATCAAACCACTGCATAATCTTTAAATTTCTTGTTCCCTGTTCTCTAAATACGAGCATTCGTGCATCCTCAATATTCATTGTTGTTTTAACAGCTCCCATCCATTGGTTCATTACAGCTTCAAATGTTGGAATAGATTCTGTTTCTGCTTCAGAAATAACTACTACTCCCTGACTATAGGCAGACAGCACACCTAGGGTAAACAGCATTAACACTAATTTTTTCATTGTATTTAATTTTAATTGGTTACATATATAAAGTCTGAATATCAGACAGTAATTCAATTCTCAAATACTTAGGGACTTTAAAAATACGGGGCTAAGGCATGAACGAAGAAAGTTCACAAAAAATGGACATGGTAGGTATTAAAGATAGTGAAAATTTAATAAGCACCATTTACCTTTGAATGCAAAGCTCTTTTAGATATGCGTCTTTGGCATAATTTAATTATTAGAATGCAGGTTTCTTTAAAGGTATGATAATAAATTAACTAGGCGTTTAAAGTATGAGCTCCAATAATCAATAGATGATCTAAAAGTCAAAGAAGTGCAGTTTAAAAACAACAATAATCAGTATATTTAAGCATCCAATAAATATAATGCCTGCGCGCATATTAAGAGCTAATGATGCAAAAAGTCGTTGGCTTTTTTTTATGCAATTGATTATACACGGTGTTGTGCTTTCGTTATTTTTTAGTTGTTGTTCCTAATTTCTATTTCTTTCTCAATCATATTTTTAGTCTTAATAATTTCAATCTCAACTTGTGGGATAAGAAATTCAAATATATATTCATTATAATTCCTTATGGATTTTAAACTAAAAATAAACTCATTATCATTTCTCAAATTCACAATATTTGTTGGTTTCATAATATTTTGATTCAAAAAACCTATCTCATTGAAATATTTTGCTTCTAATTTATGAAAAGCATCTATACCATCATTTTGATATTTAATCAATGCGCTGTAGTTATCAAATGTCAAATCATAAAGTGATGAAATTTGTTGTCGTAATGAATCGGTTTTTATGGTTCGCATTCCAAGTTGTTTTAGGGTTTCATATGGCGCTCCGTTGTAGTTGAATTCAATACCAAACTGAATTTTGTTAATATGTCTAGACAAAGTGTCATGGAAAGTTTCTTTATTAACAATCCAATCAATTATAATATTTTCACTGATATATTTATCTTTTAAGTCATTCAAATTTTGCTTGACACCTATTAAATCATTTTCCAAACTCATATTAACTTCCGTCAGAATATCAATTTCAAGATTTTTTTTCTTGTTGTTTTCATTCCAATTATTAATCGAAAGAGCAATCAAAATTCCAATAACCACAAGAATAATCTCACCAATAGCATATTTAAAATACTTTCCTGTTTTGTTTTGTTCCATAAGGTTATACCGGATTTTACGAAAGAATTTAATCATATTTTTTAAGTTCTATTTGGATACTGTCTTTAACATTATTCACTCGCCTTTCGTAATGTTTATAAATTCGTAAGACATCATGCCATGTATAGACTTGATTTGAAATTTGATTAATAAAAAGTTCGTCATTGGCCATGGCATTAAAATCGTAGTTAACTTTTGCTCTAGACGAATCAGTATCCACATTCTGAATATTATAACGAATATGCTTTCGAATTAATTCCATATTATTTTTGTAACCATCATGATTGCTTTGATTTACTTCAATAATAAAATTACGTTCATCGGACATGTCAGCAAATGCAGTTCTCAACCACTTATTTTTGATAAGACCTAAATCCCCAGAACTCACCATTTCATTAAAAGCAGTTGTATTTTGGATGGTAATTTCGAATTGAAAGTACTCCTTTAAGTGCTTGTCAAAAGCCTCTTGTTGTGAGGGTAGAAGTTCCTTTGCTTCTAAAGCATTTAAAGCCAAAAGTGCTTGATGATATTTTCGCTCTGACGCTTTTATAGAACTATTTACACCTTTTGATACAGATTCAATATCTTCCTGTAAACGTTGTAAATAATTATAGGATTTTACTGCTAGTTTCCTGTTTTCATTCCAATTATTAATTTGTAGAGCAATCATAATTCCTATAACAACTAATAATATTTCACCAATAGCATATTTGAAATACTTTCCAGTTTTGTTTTCCATAAGCAAGTTTTGTCTAATTTTTCGGAAGAATTTTATCATTGATTATTGGTTTGTGCTTTCGTTATATTTATTGTTGTTCAATTTCTTTTTGAATTATACGATTCAACTTACTAACCTCATTATATCTATATTCTAACATTCCTTTATATCTTGCCCTCATTGAAATCATAGATTTTATAATACTCAAGTAAGTTTTATCCTGTCTTAACTCTTCATAGTTATTAGGCTCCATTGAAATAAAATTATAAGACTTAAAAAGGGGCTGAATATGTGGTAAAACGATATTTGACTTATAATCCTGAAATCTATTTTCTAGAACTTGAATATAATCGTATGTATAACCGTTTACTTTGGAGGCATAAAATCGAATCGAATCATTTGTTATAAAGTACATTCCTTCTTCTTTAGCCATTTCGAAGGCTATTTTATTAGGTGATAACGACCAAAGATTTAATGACATTGAAAAATGTTTATTTAAAGAATCATGATATTCCGTTTTATTTTCTATGTGCTTTATTATAAGATAAGATGACTTTTGGATTTGATTAATAGAATCAAGAGCATTATTCATTTCTTGAATATCTAGGTTTAAATCAACTGACAATTCTGAAATTACTTTTCTTTCAAAAATAGAATTCTTACGTGATTCATTCCAATTATTAATCTGTAATGCAATCAAAATCCCAATTACAACAAGTATAATTTCCCCAATAGCATACCTTGCATATTTTATTGGCTTGTTATCATCAGCAAATCGTTTGCGTAATTTTTTAAAGAAAGGAATCATTGGTTAGTGGTTGGTTATTATAAACATTGTTGTGCTTTCGTTATTTTTTTATTTGTTTATCTATCGATTTTTTTAATGTTTTTAGGTCTTCTGTTAGGTCTTCAAATTCATTTCTTCTCCAACCGACTCTAGATTCAGTCATTATTAGAAGATCTAAAAATTTAGGTTGTAACCAAAAATGACTATCAACTAAAGGTTTATATATCTTAACATCATCATTGACAATTTCATATTTACTCTCACCTAAGAAAAACTGTTTCAAAGTCTCTTGTTGTTCATCATACATTTCTTCATTAAAAATAACGAGCTGTCTTCTTCTTGGTAATATAAAATCATAAAACAATTGGATTGAATTTCGCAGACTATCGTTTGCTATTTTATCTAATCCTATTGATTTTAAAGCTTGGTATGGGCCTTCATTAATTTGAAAAGAAACTCCATAGGACGTCCAATCAAAGTAATACCTCAGAGAATCCATATCAACTTCATTATTCTTAATTAAACCCTTAAAATATAACACACTTTTCTCACCTACTTTCGTGCGATAACCTAATATATGATTCTCAGTGTATTCAATGTCCTTTTGAATTGCAATAGATAACTCTTTTAACATTTTAAGTTCAAATGCTTTTACTTTTTTATTTTCATTCCAATTATTAATCTGTAAAGCAATCAAAATCCCAATAACAACGAGTACAATCTCCCCAATAGCATACCTTGTATATTTCATTGGCTTGTTATCGTCAGCAAATCGTTTGCGTAATCTTCTAAAGAAAGGAATCATTGTTGGTTGGTTTCTTTAAAGGTATGATAATTAATTAACTAGGCTTTAGAAGTAAAAGTTTCAATATTATGCGGCGTTGAGGATTTTCGTAAGTAGGCTAGAACTAGCCATTAATTATAAACGGTGTTGTGCTTTGTTATTTATTCTCGAGACGTTCGATTTCTTTATTTAGAACAATTAATAGCTCTAATACTTTGCGTTTGGCAGTTTCAATAGGCTTTTCTATCAGCCATCCAATATGATTTTGTTGTGTTCTTATAAAGTATAGATATTCAAAATCAGTTTTTAGTTTGTCGAAGTCCAGTGGAATCATTTCACCTTGGTAGGTCAAATCTCTATAATCTCCGTTCCAAAATTCATTAAATCGAGTATTAAATATATTTTCACTCGCATTAAATAAAAAATCTGAATAATCTTCTTCAAAATCTTCTATCCATTCATCATTATCGTCATATATTTGAACGATACCTTTTCTTATTTCCTTATTTGAAATTAAATCTATGCCAACAGATTTTAGGGTTTCAAATACATTATTGTCTAAATCTGAAGTTCCATAAGCTCTCGTGGATACAAAGAAGTGCAAGTTTAAAGAATCATTATAAGGTAAATTGTTTTCAAGATGATTGAGAATAATACCAATTGATTTTTTTGCACCTCTATAAAATACTAAGCTTGCATCAAACTCAATTATATCATTTTCAAATTGATTTTTGAAGGACTTAAGAATTTCTATTTCCTTTTTAGTTTGAAGTTTTGATAAGTTCCAATTATTAATTTGTAATGCAATCAAAATCCCAATAACGACAAGTACAATTTCTCCAATAGCATATTTTAGATACTTGGCTGTTTTTCTGGTTTCCATGAGGTTGTATCTTATTTTACGAAAGAATTTTATCATATTTAATTGTTATCGTAAGTATTACTGAGTTCTATAATTTTTTGCAAACGTTCTTTTGCCTCTTTGTAATAGTTTAGCATAAACATGTTATGAGTTACTCTATGAGATAAAATGCTTTCAAAAGATTGCATTTTCAATAACTTTTCATTTGAATCATTAAATTTTGACATCCCAAGTTGAATAGGGCCACTATTATTCAAGTTTCTATTAATGGCATTTTCTACCAAAAAATCAAAGTAAGCACTACCACGCTCTACATGAAAATCGCTCCAATCTATTAAATTGCTGTAAAAAGTTTCCCAGGAAATAAGTTCTAACTTTAAATCTTCGTTAGAAAGATTAGAAAGCTTACCAGAGTTTTTAATATCACTTAATGTGTATAGACTTGGATCCCAAATGGACATTCGCGGTGTCATGCTAATAAGACTGTCTACATTTTTTAAGGTTCCGTTTTCATAGTTAGGGCCAATATTGGCTAATAATACTTGCCCAGCATTGATGATGGCTTCTATAGTTACAATGTTATCTTCTAGTTCTATAGTGTTTTTTTGAAACTCGAGTTTTAGGTTATTTATTGTGGCTTTCTCAGCCTTTAAATCTTTTCTGCTTTCGTTCCAATTATTAATCTGTAACGCAATCAAAATCCCAATAACAACTAGTACAATCTCCCCAATAGCATACCTTGCATACTTCATTGGCTTGTTGTCGTCAGCAAATCGTTTGCGTATTTTTCTAAAGAAAGGAATCATTGTTGGTTGGTTTCTTTAAAGATATAACAATAAATTAAATAGGAATTAAAAGTAAAAGCTCCAATATTATTCAGCGCAGAGGACTTTCGTAATAAGCTAGAATTAACAATGAATTATATCTTTTGTTGTACACTGTCAATAATCTTAAATCTTATTTAATTGATCAGAAATTAATTTGTTCTTTTTTGCCTTTTTTACTTCTTCTGTTCATCAGGAACAACAGGATTAATTTCTATTGAATTCAAATACTAAATGTAAAAAAACAAATACCTTGCATATTATGGGAATATTTGATTTTAGAGATCCTAACAAAAGGAAAAAAAAAGCGACTACAATTAGTATTGAGTGTAATCTTCAAGACATACGCATTAACAATAGGCGAATTAGTTTTCCTACAAACTATAACATATTAAAAGATCTTTTTGGAGAGGCTTCACGAATTGAACCTATAAATCAGACAAAAAGTAAAGTTTACTTGTGGGACAACCTTGGCATTTATTGCTCAAGCCCTGATAGTGAAAAAATGTTAATGCTACTTTTGGTTGAAGACAATAGGTATGGTTTAGGGCACCAGCCCAAAAATAACTTTACTGGGACTATTTTAATAGACGGAAAACCAATAGACACTGCAATTAACGACGTTGGTATGGATAGGCCATATATGATTCGGTCTATAATAAAAGAAAAAAAACAAGTCGCTATTGCTATTGGATGGAATCCAGGGGCATAACACATGCTATCACATTACTTTATCTTCTTTTACCGTATTCTTTTTAAAATTTTATTAACTTGTAACTGAATTAGTACATCTCATTTATTTCTATAATCAAAAACCAACCTAAGATGCCCATAAAAAGTTATCTAGCCCATCCTGTTTCAGGACAAAAAGAAGAATTGATAATGGCATTGAGAAACCTTAAACAATGTGAAGTTGTTCCGGCGGAAAATCAAAATATTTTAGCAGTGGTAACCGATACTTCTGATGAAAAGGAAGAGCAAATCCTGAAGGAAAAAATTGAAGCTATAAATAGCCTTAAATTATTGTCTTTGGTCTCTGGTTTTAACACACCTCATAATTAAAATAGCTATGGATCAATCTGTAACAAATAGAAGGAGTTTTATTAAGAAAATGGCCATGTTATCTGCAATGACAGCTGCAGCATCTATGTTTCCTGGTATTTTATTTGCAAGTGAACAAGAAAAAGGAATTCCGAAAGGGGCTAATTTAGATTGGAAAAAAGGACCATGTAGATTTTGTGGTGTTGGCTGTGGTATTTTGGTAGGTACAGAAAACGGAAAAGCTGTTGCCGTTAAAGGAGACCCAAATTCTTCGGTTAACAAAGGATTACTTTGTGTAAAAGGCTACCACCAGACAATGTGTATTCAGTCTAAAGATAGGCTAAAGCATGCTCTAGTTAAGAAAAATGGCAAGTATGTTGAAACGCCATTAGCTGAAGCTTTAGACATAGTTGCTAATAAAATGAAGACGACTATTGCTCAGCATGGAAAAGATTCTGTAGCCATGTACACCTCAGGACAATCTACAATCCCTGAAGGCTATGTGGCGTCCAAATTAATGAAAGGCGCTATTGGCACAAACAATCTAGATTGTAATGCCCGCTTATGCATGGCAAGTGCAGTAACAGGCTTCTTGACTACTTTTGGAGCGGATGAACCTATGGGTTGTTATGAAGATATTGATCACGCCGATTATTTTATCACTTGGGGAAATAATATGGCAGAAATGCATCCTGTATTATTCTCAAGAATGTTAGAACAAAAATCGCGTCGGGATGTTAAAATTATTGATTTTGCCACCAGAACGACACGCTCAAGTACCGCTTCAGACAGATCTATATTATTTGAACCTCAAACCGATTTAGCGATTGCAAATGCAATTTGTTATGAGATAATAAAGAATAAATGGGTAAATAAATCATTTGTTGAAAAACATTGTAACTTCAGTAAGGGTATTACTAACATGGGTTACGGACTTGAAGACAATTATGAATTTACCGATAAGCCAGAAAAAATAAACTTTGAAGCTTATAAAGAATTTTTAAAAGATTACAGCCCAGAAAAAGTCTCTAAATATTCCAAAGTATCGGTAATGGATATTAAATATTTAGCCAGCATTTATGGCGATCCAAATAAAAAGGTGGTGTCTTACTGGTGTATGGGTGTTAACCAGCACACACGTGGCACTTGGATGAATAATTTAATTTATAACATTCATTTACTAACAGGTAAAATTTCTAAACCTGGTGATGGCCCATTTTCATTAACGGGCCAACCTTCGGCCTGTGGTACCGCTCGTGAAGTAGGCACCTTTACACATAAATTACCTCATGGGGTTGTTATGAATCAGAAGGATAGAGAATTAGCAGCGAAAATTTGGAAAGTTCCTGTAGAAAAAATTCCATCTAAGCCTACCTATCACGCAACAGAAATGTTTAGAGCTGTGGATCGTGGTGAAATTAAATTTATATGGACTCAAGCCACCAACCCATTGGTGTCATTACCAAAAACAGGGCGTTACCGTCCGGCAATGGAAAAAGAATCGTGCTTTGTTGTGGTTTCAGATGTGTTTCCTACACCAACTTCAGATGTAGCAGATGTTATCCTTCCGGCGGCCTGGCATATTGAAAAAAGCGGACTTTATGGGAATTCTGAACGTAGAACACAACATTGGGATAAAATGGTAGAAGCCCCCGGCGAAGCAACTGCGGACGCATGGATGTTTATAGAAGTCGCCAAGCGTATGGGGTATGGCGATTTGTTTCCTTATAGTAAAGAAAATCATGTAGAAGAAATATATAATGAATACAGACAATTCCATGAAGGCTCAAAACACGGAATGGCGCCACTTGAAGTCTTGAAAAAAGAATCTGGAGCAATTTGGCCTTATGTAGAGGGCAAATCTACGCAATGGCGTTTTAATGCTAAATACGATCCTGCCTGTTCTAATGGTGAAGCTTTTCATTTTTATGGAAAACCAGATGGTAAAGCAGTAATATGGCAACGTCCTTTTGAAGACGCTCCAGAAAAACCAGATGCAGAATATCCGTTTTGGTTAAATACAGGTCGGGTCATTGAACACTGGCATACTGGATCAATGACCAGAAGAATTCCGGTATTGCACCAAGCCATGCCTAACGCATATGTAGAGTTTCATCCGGATGACGCAAAAGCATTGGGGGTTAGAAATGGCGAAAACATTAAAGTAACTTCACGCAGAGGTTATTGTGTTTTGCCAGCGTCTATTAATGAAAGAGGCTTACCCACAAAAGGACAAGTATTCGTTCCTTTCTTTGATGAAAACATGCTAATTAATGATGTTACTTTAGATGCCTTCTGCCCGATTTCAAAAGAACCAGATTATAAAAAATGTGCTGTTAAAGTTGAAAAAGCTTAGGCTATGAAAAAGAGACTTGTAATCATTTTATTTTTTGTAATTATTTTCATCACCTTTATTGTGGTTTGGAATTTTAGTTATCAAAAAGGCCTAGAAGAAGCCTATATGCCGGTCATTGAAACCCCTGCAGGAAATTTTATGCCAACAGAAAGTGGTGTTTTTAAAAGGTCAAATGTAGCAGTAGACTACTTAAATATGCCAGTAGATGAAAATCATCAGCGTACACTTGAAGCGTATTATGCCAGTAGAGCTTTTCCAGGAGCGCCACCAAGTATTCCACACCCTGTAGCAAAAGAGCGAAGTTTAGGAGGAAACACCTGTCTTCAGTGCCATCAAAATGGCGGTTTTGTTGAAAAATATAGCGCTTATGCGCCTATAACGCCGCATCCAGAGATGGTTAACTGTCGTCAATGTCACGTCACAAAAAACACAAACGAGACTTTTAAGGAGTTCACGTTCTCTAAAAAACAACCTCCAAAAGTAGGAGAAGGTCAAAACAGTGCTTTGCTGGGAAGCCCGCCCGTTATGCCTCATCAATTACAAATGAGAGAAAATTGTTTGTCTTGTCACGCTGGTCCAAGCACCCCTAAACTAATTAGAGTATCCCACCCAGAGCGTGTTAACTGCAGACAATGCCATGTCCCAAAAACAAACGAACAAGTTCAAGTAGATATAAACAAATTTCTAAGACAATTTAACAGCTCTAGTAATGAATAGAAGCCTAACAATCTATTGTATATTTATAATGCTCATTTTGGTTTTAAGCTCCTGTAAAAAAGAAGGAGAGTATCACTCTGTTAGTGATAAAGTAGAAGCTGAAGGGAAACCTTATCACGGTAAACTCACCTCAGATGAATTGTTGGCAGGTACTGAACTAATTGAAATAACGGAAGGCGAACACACCTTTTTGATTCCAGAGCGAGAGGGACAAATAAAATCATTTGCCTGTATAGAATGTCACATTAAACCTTTATCAAATATGAAAGGGTTAAATGAAAAAAAAGCACATTGGGACATACAATTGAATCATGCTAATGGCGAAATAATGAATTGTATTACATGTCATAACGCAGATGATATGAATTCATTAAACACATTGACAGGAAAAAATATAAATATAAATCTAAGTCATAAAGTATGTGCCCAATGCCATTCAAGCCAATTTGAAGACTGGAAAGGTGGGGCCCATGGAAAAAAAGTAGCGGGATGGGCACCTCCTAGAGCTTCCATGACTTGTGTGAATTGTCATAATCCACATGACCCAAGTTTTGATACAAGATGGCCGGTACAATTTAACACTCAAAAAGCGATAGAGCGCGAAGAGGGTTTAGATCATTAAAAAAAAAGGTATGAGCGAAAGCAAAAAAAGGTACTCTCTAGACCTCGGTCTAAATAAAAATGAAGTTACATCTGGTTCTTGTGGTTGTGGTAAATCTCAAGGAAGCTGCAATAGCCATAAAGAAGAGGAATTGAGTCCTGACGAGTTTTATGAGGCAGCCATTAACGCATCTATTGGAGAAGAACGACACAGAGATGGTTTTGAGCAAGTTTTTGATGTAAAAATGGACAGAAGAACGGCGTTTAAAAAACTAACCGCCAGCCTTCTTATTGGCGCAGGAGCAATCAGTTCATGTACTAGTGTTGTTAAGGACGCCGATAGCAAAGAAAAAGCACAAATTGATTGGGAGGAACAGTTTAAAGGCAACTATAAACTTATGACCGATGAAGAAAAAGAGGGTACAATAAATCGACTAATGCGTTCGTATGAATTACGAACAGGAAATAACATAAGCATGACCGCAGAGAACGCAGAAGACGATGTGTTATTTGGTTACGCTTTCAATATTTCAAAATGTCAAGGGTATATGAATTGTGTAAGTGCCTGTGTTGAAGAAAACAATCAAGACAGAAATTCTGAAATGCAATACATTCGGATTCATGAAATGAAAGATGGAAAAGGGTTGAAGTTTGATGAAGCAGATGATAATTATTATCACGAAGTCCCAGCAAAAGATCATTTTTACATGGGAACGCAATGTTTTCATTGCGATAACCCACCCTGTGTAGAGGTTTGCCCAGTACAGGCAACTTGGAAAGAAAAAGACGGATTGGTTGTTATAGATTACGATTGGTGTGTTGGGTGTCGCTATTGTATGGCGGCATGTCCTTATGATGGAAGACGGTTTAATTGGGGTAAACCAGAAGTTCCGGAAGCTGAGGTTAATAAAAACCAACACTATTTGGGAAATAGACTGCGTAAAAAAGGGGTTATGGAAAAATGTACTTTTTGTGTTCAACGTAGTCGAAAAGGAAAAAATCCAGCCTGTGTAGAAGCGTGTCCAACGGGGGCTCGAATTTTTGGTAACCTTTTAGACCCTAAAAGCACCATAAGATGGGTTTTAGAAAACAAAAAAGTCTTTCGATTGAAAGAAGATTTAGGTACCGATCCTAAATTCTGGTATTTTATGGATTAATTAATAATGCAATAGACAGCATATAAATCAAAACGCTTAGAAAAGAAATTAATCTAGGATTATTGATTTAAAACACTATAAAATGGGCGTATTAAAAGTATTTAAAAGCTTGGTAATTGACAGTTTAGATACCATTACCAAAGGGTCAGTAAAGTATCATATTTGGATGGGGTTTTTAACCTTAGTGATGCTTGTGGGTATGTACTGTTATTCCATTCAATTGGACGAAGGACTCATTGTTACGGGGATGTCTGATCGCGTGAGTTGGGGACTTTATATTTCAAATTTCACATTTTTAGTCGGGGTTGCGGCGGCAGCAGTAATGCTTGTAATGCCTACCTATGTTCTTCATGATATCGATTTTAAACAAGCGGTACTTATTGGCGAAGGCCTTGCGGTTGCGGCTTTAATAATGTGCTTGGCATTTGTAGTGGCAGACATGGGCGGCCCATCTGTTTTGTGGCATATGATGCCCGGAATTGGAGTTTTTAATTTTCCAAACTCAATGCTCACATGGGATGTCATCGTATTAAACGGCTATCTCTTTATTAATATTTCTATACCTTTTTATATACTTTTCAGGCACTATCAAGGTAAAGAAGCGAAGAAAAGTGTCTATGTGCCTGGTGCTGTACTTTCTGTATTTTGGGCCGTAGGCATTCACTTAGTGACCGCGTTCTTATATCAAGGCCTACAAGCGCGTCCGTTTTGGAATAATGCTTTATTAGGACCTCGATTCTTAGCTTCAGCTTTTGCTGCTGGTCCAGCTTTAATCATTTTGGTTTTGGCTATTATTCGCTCATTTACAGCATTCAAAATACCTGATAAAACAATCAAAAAAATAGCAATGATTGTTACTGTGGCTGCACAAATAAACCTAATAATGTTAATTTCAGAATTGTTTAAAGAGTTTTATGCGCCTACCCACCACAGTGAAAGTGCCTATTACCTGTTCTTTGGTTTGCATGGAAAAGATGCATTATTGCCTTGGATATGGACCGCAATCCCATTAAATGTTTTGGCAACCATAACACTAACCTTTAACAGGTTTAGAAATAACCTAAAGATACTATACGTTTGTTGTTTTCTGCTTTTTGTTGCGATTTGGATTGAAAAAGGTTTTGGCTTAATTGTCCCTGGTTTTATTCCCGGCCCTTACGGTAAGATTGTAGAATATCTTCCAACAGGTATTGAAGTAGGCGTTACCATTGGCATTTGGGCTATGGGGGCATTTGTCTTTACCATTCTCGCTAAAACTTCTATAAGTATTGAATTAGGGGAGTTGAGATATAAAGATAAAAAATCATCGGGGGCTAAGTGATAAGCATTTCATTCAATACAAGCATTGGCCGTCTTTAAGAATACTCAAAAACCTTCCTATCTAGCACTACCCATTTTGTTTTTTACACCCTATTTGGCGCTGGCATTACATTTTATTATTTCCCAATTTCCATATAATCGGCCACCAAATTAACCATTGCATTAACTCCTAAAATAAATCCGCTTTCATCAAGGAAAAAGTCAGGTGTGTGATGCGATGCCGAGGTTTTTGGATCTTGCCCTTTTGGTAATCCACCGATATAAAAATAAAACCCCGGGACTTCATTGGCGAAAAACGAAAAATCCTCAGCACCAGTTTCTGCCGGTACCAAAACAACATTGGTCATGCCTGCTGATTTCTGTAAAGAAGGTAACATTTTTGCCGTAAGTTCAAGATTATTATAGGTCACTGGGTAATGCGATGAATAGGGCAACTCCACAATAGCTTCAGCTCCATTAGCTTCAGCCGTTTTAGTTGCGATTTCACGAATGCGGTTAAAAATTAATTTTTCATCAGCATCACTTAATGTCCTTACCGTCCCGAGCATTTCTACTTGCTCAGGAATAATGTTAGAACGATTACCGCTATGAATTGAACCAATAGTAACCACAGCTGCATTTCGAGTAATATTTACATTACGGCTAATTATGGTTTGAAGATTGTTTATGATTTGAGCTGAGGTCACAATTGGATCAACCGAATACCAAGGTTCAGCACCATGTGAAGATCGTCCTTTTACTGTAATTTTCAAATCACCAACTCCTGCAAACATACCTCCAGGGCGATAGGTGATTTTTCCAACCTCAACTTGCGCATTGATATGAAGACCAAAAATAACATCAACATTTGGGTTTTTTAATGCGCCTTCTTTAACCATGAGTTCGGCACCACCTTCTTCTCCTTTTGGGGCTCCTTCTTCAGCTGGTTGAAAAATAAATTTAACAGTTCCTTTTATATCCTTTTGCATTCCAGCCAAAACTTCCGCAACACCCATTAGAATTGCGACGTGAGAATCGTGACCACAGGCATGCATGACATTGGTTTCTTTTCCATCATAAACGGTCTTTACTTGAGATGCAAAAGGAACAGGCGTTCTTTCTAATACAGGTAAAGCATCCATGTCCGCTCTTAAAGCGACTACTGACCCTGAAAGATCACCTTTAAGAATTCCTATAACACCTGTTATTCCAACATTAGTGATTACTTCCATGCCAAGAGACTCTAGATGTTTCGCTACCATCGCTGCCGTTCGAACTTCGCGATTACCTAATTCAGGATTTTGATGAATATCCCTTCGCCAATCGATCACCTTTTGCTCAACGCCTTTTACTTTAGTTTCAATTTCATTTTGGATTTCATTTGATTGCGCATGTGAGTATGTATGACTTAATAAAAAACTCAATACAAGCAATAGGTGCATTTTCTTCATTTTAATGGTTTTTTTGGTCGATTAATTAATAGTTAAATCAATCTTGATTTTGTGTTCTCAGATAGAGGGCTGCTAATGTGAACATAACGGATGTATAGAGTTAATAATTACGCTATATCTTTTAGATGCGAACTAAGATAAATCTTATTTTTCAATTGATGTTTAAATCTTTTACATATCAACATCACTTCATACAGTTGTATGAGGGATGTGTTTAATGCGATGAAGGGCAACCTTAGTCCAGTTTGAGGTGTTGTTAGTATTATAATTAGGGATAACACAGAATGATTTTGGTCCTCAAGTGATTATTTTACGGGATTTAATTTGACTTATTTTACTAGAATTAAAACTATAATTTATCTTTAGGTTTGTATTCAAACTATAATTGGTTGGGTGATTTTAAGCATGATGAAACATTTATGGATGATATTAAAAAGGCCACTATCTTATTTCTTAATAGAAAGTAAAGCTACCAATTATAGGGTTTATGGTATAAGGGCAAGTATAGACATTATGCTAGAATGCGATAAAATAATGAAACTTAAACAACATTATTTAGGTGTCTTTTTTTTGAGTGTTATGGAACTTCAAAAGACATACAACATTTGATCAATATGACCAGTGCTTCGCAAGATAATTTACTAAAAGGTATTATAGATAATTCTGCATCAACCAGTTTTCAAGGTGTAAATTTATCACTGGGAATCACGTTTGAGTTAATGAAAAAGAACAGTAAAAACAATTAGAATAAATCCATTGAAAATTATGCAGTATAGAATTAGGTATCAAATATTAATAGTAACCTTATGTATTAGTACTCAATTTTTAATAGCTCAAGATTCAAATTCTAAATTTAAATCTGATTCTGATGGTGCTGTCGATATAAGTGGTTTTCTCAATTCTACAACAGGTTTTTTACCTGTTCCCATAATTATTACAGAACCTGCTGTAGGTTATGGCGGAGGACTAGCAGTGGCCTATTTTCATAAATCAAAAGATAAAAAAAAAGTAAAGGGTTTATCTCCCACAGTAAGTATGGTTGCAGGCGCTTTAACCGAAAACGGCACCTGGTTAGTTGCTTTAGCGCATCAAGGTTCTTATGCTGAAGACCGTTATCGATACACCGGTTTTGTTGGGTTCGTGTCGCCTAATTTAACATTTTATGGCGGCCCAAAAGACATATTAGAAGGTAAATTTGATTTTGAAATGGAAGGGTTTGCGATGATGCACGAAGCATTATA
>JAGSHF010000128.1 GCA_023954685.1 Flavobacteriaceae bacterium
GTAGGAGGGCATCTTGATTCTTGGGATTTAGGAGATGGAAGTCATGATGATGGTGCTGGTTGTACTCAATCTATGGATGTGTTAAGACTATTTAAAAAGCTAGAGATAAAGCCTAAACGCACAATTAGGGTTGTTTTATTTATGAATGAAGAAAATGGTATGCGAGGCGGCAATAAATATGCAGCAGAAGCGAAAAGAAAAGGAGAAAATCATGTCTTTGCACTGGAAAGTGATTCCGGAGGGTTTACACCCAGAGGTTTTTCTTTTGATTGTAGTGATGCACATTTCAATCAAATTTTAAAATGGAAACCTTTGTTTGAGCCCTATTTAGTTCATGCTTTTGAGCAAGGCGGTAGTGGTGCTGATATAGGACCTTTAAAAGATAAACATATAGTATTGGCGGGTTTACGACCAGATTCCCAACGCTATTTTGATTATCATCACGCTGGTAATGATACTTTTGATGCTGTTAACAGGCGCGAGTTGGAACTTGGAGCTGCTTCAATGACTTCACTTATTTTTTTGGTAGACAAATATGGTTTTAACAGCAATAGTAGTTCTGAAAAATTAAAGAATTAAGATCGTTTTTTATATCATTTACCTTTAATCTTAACATATTACCATTTATTTTTATAATTTTTAACGTCTAGTCTGTTTACCCTGTGTTTATCCCTTCGAGTTTAATCTTGAAAGCTTTTTCTATTGTTTCGTTTTTATTAATAACTTTAGGCCTAAATAACAATACCATGAAAGCAAAAATCACACTAGTTATAATCTCCATATTTATGTTAAACACTGTGGCCTCTCAAAATGAAAAACTGCCTTATTATGAAATTCCTGAAGCTTCTGATAATTATACTGCAGGAACCGTTGTCGCGAGAATGATTGACGGTCTAGGGTTTAGGTATTATTGGGCAACAGAAGGTTTGAGAGATGAGGATTTGGCTTTTAAACCAAGTGAAGATAGCAGAACTACAGGGCAAACAGTTGATCATATCCTTGGATTAACGAATGTAATTTTAAACTCAGCGCTTAAAAAGGGAGGTGAGGCATTATCGACAGAAGGTATGACTTTTGCAGAAAAAAGAGCTTTAACCTTAAACATGCTCAAGCAAGCGGCTGATGTTTTTAGAGTAGCCGAAGATTTAAGTCAATTTAAAATAGTGTTCAATAGGGGAGGTAAAACTTCAGAATATCCATTTTGGAATCAAATAAATGGACCAATCGCTGATGCAATATGGCATACTGGGCAAATTATTACACATAGAAGAACATCAGGTAATCCATATAACTCAAAGGCTAGTGTGTTTACTGGGAAGGTTGGGAATTAGATTTATTAAACATGAATTCTATAAAAATAACAGTGAGCATGCCTATGGTGTATGCCCATAAATCATTGGTGTGAAACGTATGTCCTAATACAGTGTTTGCCAGTGTATTGTTTTGAAGATTTAACCACTTTAAGAAGGGCGTAAGTTGTAAAATTTCTATTGTATAAGCTATTAGCAGTACATAAATTGCCGTTTTAACCGGCGTGAAATCAATAAAGCTTTTAAGGAAGCAATATAACATAATCACCACTAAAAAATCTCCAAAAGTGTGGCGGATGAATCCAGTGTGTAAAAAATAAGCAATACCTATTTCAATTAAGAATAGAATGATGAAAAGAATGAAATAGGTAAGATTAAATTTCATTTTTGTGAAATTGTTTATAATCAGCGTACTCAAAATGAATGTATTTATTTGAGCATTTCATCACAAAGTTAATGGATTGGTTTTATAAAAAAATAAATACCCCCAAAAACCACTTGGCCTTTGGGGGTATAATACTGTGTGATGCATTTTGGTTTTTAACTAAGAATTAAGCACCATTTTCACTCACAATAATTTATGACTTCATTTTCGTTTTCTGCTCATCTGTTAAGATGTCATTCATACCTTTTTTGAAGTTTTCATCTTTCATTAAAGCGTCTTTAACTTCTGCTTTTTTATCACTAGATCCCATAAGTGCACTTGGATCAAGATTTCCTAAAAGTTTTTTAAACTTATCACTTTTTAATGTGCTTACAACGAGGCCAGAAACCTGTTCTTGCTGCGCTTCACTTAAATTCAATTTTTTAGTTAAAGATTTAACTTGATCAGCGGCAAAACCATCAATCAAACTACTTGTGTCTCCTCCCAATGCACTTCCTGCCATTGAATTAAGGTCTTGTGCTGATAATTGTATTGCAATAAAAGCAAAGCAAATAAATAGTAATTTTTTCATGTATATTTTATTTTAGGACGCAAAGTTAATGGTTTTTTGGCATTAACCGCTTAATATTAGAGGTTTAAGGAAAATAATTTAGTAGCCAATTGCCCCGCCTTCAGGTCTAGACGAATCTGAAGCACCAGTTATTATTTTAGTCTCCTGATCAATAGTTATCCCCATTAGAGCCCCAAGACCATCTATAGCACGAAGTTTATGCCCCATAGCTTCCAATGCTCTTCTGGTGTCCGGAGACATCAAGTGCTTTTCATATGCAATCACATCGGGTGACCATTGGTGGTGAATTTTCATGGCTTCAATAGCTTTATCAATGCGCATATCAAATTCTAAAACATTAAGTGTGGTTTGAAAGACTGTATTTATAATGGTCCTACCTCCTGGGCTTCCAATAATTAAATAAGGTTTACCATCTTTGGCGACAATAGTTGGTGTCATGCTTGATAACATGCGTTTTTGCGGCGCAACTAAGTTAGGTTGTGTACCTATTTGCCAACCCGATGTCGTGATTCCTGGGACCGGATTAAAATCACCCATTTCATTGTTAAAAATAAAACCAAGCGCTTTAGAGCCCATCTTTACACCATAACCATTTTCTAATGTATAAGTTACGGATACGGCATTTCCGGCTTTATCTAAAACAGAAAAATGAGTGGTGTTTTTACCATCATAGATTTGACCAAATCTGGTAGAGTCACTCACAGACGCCTTTTCCATATTCAGATTTTCAAAGCGGTTCTTAGCATGTGCTTTTGAGATTAATCTCTCTAAAGGCATATCTAAATTAAAATCGGGATCACCCAAAAATTCAGCTCTATCGGCAAACGCTCTTCGCATTGCTTCAGCTACAACATGGACATATTCAGTAGAATTAAATTCAATAGTTTCCCAGTCCACCAATTCCATTAAATTCATCATTTCAATAAGCGCAACTCCTCCTGAACTAGGAGGTGGCATGCCATAGATATCATAACCTTTATAAGATCCTTTCATTGGTTCACGTTCAATAGCATCGTATTTTTCTAAGTCCTCAGTAGTAATAATACCGCCATTGGCTTTCATATAAGCATCAATTTTTTGAGCGACTTCACCCTTATAAAAACCATCTCGACCTTTATCTCTAATTTGTTTAAGGGTATTAGCTAGGGCCGCTTGTTTCCAAATCTCGCCGGGCTGTGTGAGTTGGCCTTCGTGGTTACTAAAATAGGTAGCCATAAAAGGATATTGCTCTTCTATTTTTTTGAAATATTCTGCTGCATTATATAGGTTCCAATTGAGTGCAAATCCGTTTTCAGCCAAATCAATTGCTGGTTGCACCAAATCCTTCCATGGCAGTACGCCATACTTTTGATGCGCCAAATATAAACCTGCAACGGTTCCAGGAACTCCAGTGGCTAATAGACCTTTATGATTACTATTGTCTTTAATGTTTCCATCTTCATCCAAGAACATCGTTTCAGATGATGCCAATGGTGCTTTTTCTCTAAAATCTATAGTTGTGGCTTTACCTTGCGCATTCATGAATACCATAAAACCACCACCGCCAATATTACCTGCAGTTGGGTGTGTCACTGCTAATGAAAATGCCGTGGCAATAGCAGCATCTATAGCGTTTCCGCCTTTTTTAAGAATGTCAACTCCTGTTTGTGAGGCTATTTTACTTGCCGAAACAACCATGCCATTTTTGGCATAGGTTTGAGCAAATAACATTGAAGATTGAACGATAAGGGCGAAGCAGAATAAGACTACACCACGTGGTTTTTGATTTGATTTCATTATGGATGGTTTAGTTGATGGTTTAAATATAATTAAAAAGAAACTTTAATGACATCTTTATAGAATTTACGAGTTTTATTTTCCTTAAGCAATCATATACGAATGTGTCTAAAAAACTTAATCATACATCTAATCTAAGCGTTTCGTTTACCCACAAGCGGCTATCTTAGCCACATGTCTACAGGATATTATATTTTGTATCACAAAATTGAGAATCGATAATATCATGGGCTAGCGGTTGGTTATAATTCAGCGCAGGATGTGCTAAACACTTTATCATTCTTCATGGTTATTTTGATACGTTGCATTATAAAATTAATGCTATAGTATTCATTATAGTTCTTTAATAAAAATGTCTCTCCAACTCACTTTTACATCACCACCACTATGTATTTGTAACACGATACCTCCTTCTCCTTCACCAATTTTTACATCGTTAAAGTCAACCATTTTAGTACCATTTAACCAAGACGTTAATTGAGATCCTTGAACCCTAATTTCCATTAAATTCCATTCACCTTCTCTTAACACCTTTTCATTTTTTGGATCAGGTTTTATTAGCCATCCGCGACCATAAGATTCGTATACACCACCTGTGTGATTTCCCATAGGCGCAACTTCTACTTGCCAACCTTTTACTTTAATACCATCTACAGTAGACCTAATAAAAACACCGCTATTTCCATTAGATTCTTGTTTAAATTCTAAGGTCAAAATAAAATCTTTATAATGTTTAACAGTGCCTAAGTAGCCATATGCTTTATCATCGCCACTTTCACATATTAATAGACCATCATTTACATACCATTTTTCGGTACCATAAATTTGCCATCCATCTAAATTCTTTCCGTTAAACAGCGATGCGTTTTGTGCATTAGAAATTCCTTGAACAGCAAAAGTTAATGCAAACATCATTACAATAGATTTCATCATCGTTTTTTTGTTTTATGATTACTTGACTAAGTTAATTCATTTTAGTGAATGTGATTTGGAGATTTGTTTACTGTGTTCTTGTATAATTTGTATTGGAAATCGGTTATAGTTTATTGGGATAGTGAATATACAAAAGAAATGAAACTCTTAACCAAAACCTCGAGGCAGCAATGATGGAAGCACATTGTTGTGCTTGCATTATTTTTTAATTTGGATTACGCTTAAATCTTTTTTAGCACGTTTTTCCCGGTAATGGCCATTGAAGATAATATGCCAGAGAATAGTGCGCCTCCAACTCCTGCGGTTACAATGTCTTGTCCTGTTAAATAAAAGTTTTTGATGGGCGTATTTGGTTTTAAAAAGGATTGTCTAAATCGAGAAGGACTGTGGTCTAATCCATAAATCTCGCCTTTGCCATAATTTACAAAATGTTGAGTTGTAAGTGGAGTAGATAATTCGTAACAATTTACTTTGCCTTCTACTTGTGGCAATTGTTTATACACTTCTTTTAATAAACGTTGTGCAATGTCTTCTTTTTTAGCTTCATAATCTTCGCCTCTTTTTTTCCATGGTGTACCTGCCCATTTTTCAAATGTTTCATATGGCACTAATGTAATGACATCAATAGTGCTTTTACCAGGATAGCGATTGGACCAATCTGGATCCTTTGCAGATGGAAAAGAAAGATATACTAAAGGAAATGGTTGAGTGATATCTTCTAAATACTTATGAATACAGGTATCATGATCTCCATCTTTGGGGTAGACCCAATAATTGGTTTTTGGTATACCAAGTGCTTCTGGCGTACCTTCTAAGCCTATATATAAACTAGCATGAGCCACAGATCGGTTGATTTTTTGTAACTGTTCTTTTAATTGGTGTTTCTTTATTGTTTTTAATGGTAATAACGTGTTATACGTTGTCATTATTCCAGCATTGCTAACAATGTTTGCTGCACGAAATTGTTTTCCATCTTTCATACGTATACCAACGGCTGTATTTTTTTCAATGATTACATCTTCTACCTCGGCACTCACTAAAATGGTTCCACCGGAAGCCGCAATAACCGGATCTACTTTTTTTACAATTTGAGAAGATCCTCCAATAGGGAAACTCCCGCCATCAAAATAATGCCGTGCCACAGAGGCATGCATAGAAAAACTACTTTGTTTTGGTGGTAAGCCATAGTCGCCATATTGAGCGGTAAGTACTTTGATCAAGGTTTGGTTAGTGGTCAATGAACTTAGAACTTCGTAAGTTGTTTTGTCTGAGTATTTGTAAAATGATCTTTTAAGAAACTTACCAAATAAGGCATTCCATAGGGGAGAAATGCCTTTACTTAAATAATAGTTTTTACTTGTTTTTACCGCTTTAAAAACTAAATCTATGTAGTTGTTAATTGCTTGTTCTTCCTCTGGGAAATACGCAATCATTTGTTTTTTGAAATTTTTAACCCCTTTTACAAAATCATAATGCTTATCTCCAATAATTACGCGATCATATACATCGCCCATATCTGCCCATTTTAATTCACCATTTGTGATATAATCAAACAGTTTTTTTAAGAGACTAGTTTCACGTTGCATTTCTCCTATATAATGTATTCCAACATCCCATTCGTAACCTTTGCGCTTAAAAACATGTGTAAAGCCACCTGGGGTATAGTGCTTTTCTAGGACCAGTACTTTTTGACCTTCTTTTGCTAAAATTGCAGCGGTGGCAAGCCCGCCCATTCCGGAACCAATAATAATGGTATCATACATTTCCTGTAGTACTGGCTTCTTTTTATAGGATTGAATCATTGGTTAGCGGTTGGTTTCTTTAAAGGTATGACAATAATTTAACTAGGGGTTAGATGTATAAGCTTCACTATTATTCAGTATTGAAGGGTTTATGAAGTCACCAATAACCAAAGCAATTAATTATACCCCTCTTAAGTTTACAATCTGTTAAATTAAAGGTTAAATAATAGAAAGAACCAAAGAGAGAATTAAGGTTAATATACACGGTTAAGCCTAAACTTCAACAACATTGATACCCCGCTCTCTTTTACTACTGAGATTTCGTTCTTTCATAAAATCAGTTCTTATGGATAAATATAAAGAAATTTATGAAGTTGACATCAGTAAAGTTGTCTTCGATGTTTACAGTGTTAAATCAGGTCACTTACAGTTTAGAAATGATTCTAAGGGCGTCTTGACGCTTAAAAAGACGCTGGGTGAATCTTCCTTAGTAGTAATGGAAGCCACAGGTTATGATCATTACCGCCTAACACAGTATTTACATCAGCAAGATATGTTGGTTTCGGTATTCAATCCCTTGTCAGTAAAGCGTTTTATACAGATGAAACTAGTCAAGGTAAAGACCGATAATAGTGATGCCAAGGCCATCTGTGAATATGGAGAGATGAATGAAGTTCCTTGATACACAGCACTAGCAAAAGTGCAAAGCGAATGTTTGAAGATCTTCCGTTTATTGGATCGTTATGTAAAGAAGCGCACTGCAACCAAGAATAAGCTTCATGGCGAAGAAACTCTAGCTATTCCATCCAAGACTGTTTATCGCTCATTGAAGTGCAATGAAAAGCATTTAAACAATGAGATAAAGGGATTGGAAGAACGATTGCTGGAATTAGTTAAACAGGATCAACAACATCAATGGACTTTATTAAAGAGCATTCCGGGAATGGGAGTAAAGACTGCCTTGTTCTTATTTGTGGTACCCGATGGTTTTTCAAAGTTTGAAACAGCTTAACAGCTTTGTAGTGATGTTGGTTACTCTCACGATACGTCAATCGGGAAGTAGTGTAAGAGGAAGAAGCACAATAAGGCATGTCGAGAGATTTATGAGCAAATAGTAGCCAAAGGAAAGAGCAAAAAACTAGCCTTAATAGCAGTGGCAAATAAGTTGCTAAAACAAGCATTTACCATAGGAAAATCAGGAAGACCTTTTGATGAAAACTTTGTTTCAAGATAAGCCTAAAAAGACTTGTTTTTTAACTCAGTTCTTTGTTGGTAACTGTTTTTATTCGGCTTTGATTGTAAAATTCAATTATAGCTATTAAAATAATTGCTGAATCCAATCTGAAACTATTTTGTCTTGATTTAAATACAATAATGTAACGCCTATTGTATCGTAAAAACCATGTATTAATATTGGTGATATTAAATTATTCTTGTTTTTAGAAAATATAATTGAAATACATAAATGCCATAACGTAACGGCAATAATACCCGTAACTCCTTGATATGCGTGTGAAACTCCAAAGTAAACTGAAACTATTATTGCAGAAACTATCCATGCTTTATTTGTATTTCCAAATAGTTTAGCCAATTGTTTCATATAATAACCTCTATATATGAACTCCTCTCCGAATGCAGCAAAAACCCAAACAATAATCATTAAACCTAAATACTCTGTGAAATTGCCTCTCACATTTTCAAAAGTTGAAATATCTATCTCACCAAAATACATTGCTAGAATTCCTTCAAAAATATAGAACCCAATTATTAGTAACACTGTAATCCCAAGACTTCTTCCTATTGTTGCAAATGTCATTTTCTTAGCAAGCCCAAACCTCGACCAATCGTATTTACTTCCCCAAAGTATTAATAAAGCTACCGTTAATCCTGTAAAGAAGTTAAAGTTTCTATCTATAGAAATGGATAGTAAAACACCTATAATCATTGTCAAAACCACTATATATGGTTTTGTTAAAAAATTGTAAATTTTAGCTTTCATTGCTTTTGATTTTTTAAATTGATTTAAGCAAAAATAATTTCAATTTTACCATTATTAAAGTAATTGTGTTAAACGCATAGTTACAAGGGACACAAAAACATTATAGATGTATAAAGTGATTTCGTCACACTATTAACTAATTTGAATATGCTTATAAGGTTGTTTGTCAACTTCTTTTGTGATGAAGTTTTATATTGAAGTAACTTGTTTGGTTCTAATTGTTACCAACGGTTTTGTGTATGGTTAGTTGCGTGGTTAAGCACCTAATTTAGCAAATAAATCAGAGATAGAATATTCCGCAGGAATGTTCGTAAGTCGGCAGTGACAAAGCAATTAATTATACACGTTGTTGTAGGTAGTTA